>JABFWJ010000192.1 GCA_013362295.1 Thermoleophilia bacterium | reverse complement strand
TGGCCGTCGCCGACCTCTACCGCGTGCCTTCCGACGACGACCGGCGCGCGACGACGCTCGAGCCCGGCGAGCTGATCCTCGAGGTGGACGTCCCCGAGCCCGAGCGCTCGGTGTACCTGAAAGCGATGGAGCGCAAGCGCTGGGCGTTTCCGATCGTCGGGGTCGCCGCCGCACGCTCCGGCGGCGCCACACGCGTCGCGCTCGCCGGCGTCGCACCGGTCCCGTGGCTCCTGGAGGGGAGCCTGGACGCGGCGACGCCGCTGCCGCGGAACGCGTACAAGGTCGACGTCGCGCGCGCGCTCGTCAGGCGCGCCTTGGCGGCACTCGAGGATTAGACTCCCCGGTCGCAATGGTCAGGGAGACGCAGCGGCGCCTCGCCCTGCTTGCGATCGTCGGCGTGGTGGCGGTCGCGTGGGCTGCGGCCTTCACGAGCACCGGCGTGACGCCCATCGCGTCTGCGGCGCCGGCGCCCGCGCCTCCGCGCGTCACCGCAGCGCGCGTCGCCCCGTGCCCGTTTCCGGCAGCTCTCCGGCCCGCGTTCGAAGCGGCCGCGACGGATGCAGCGCTTCCCCCTGCGCTCCTGTGGGCGGTCGCGAAGATCGAGTCCAACCTGCGGGCGGACGCCGAGTCGGCGGCGGGCGCGCGCGGCCTGCTGCAGCTGATGCCGGCGACCGCCCGGTCGCTCAACCTCAAGATCGACGAGCCGCGCTCCAACGTGCTCGCAGGCGCGCGCTACCTCCGGCAGCTCCTCGACCGGTTCCGCTCGAGCGATCTCGCGCTCGCGGCGTACAACGCGGGCCCGACGGCGGTCGCGGCCGCGGGCGGCGCGCCGTCGGCGGGGGTACTGAGGTACGTGTCGAACGTGAACCTGCTGTGGACCTCGGTCGCCGGCTGCCGCTAGCGGTGCTCGTGCTCGCGCTCGCGGGCTGCGGTGGATCGAGCAAGAGCACGTCCTCGCAGACGACGACCGATGCGAACGGCTGCCGCCCGGTGAACGCCCCGGCCGCGAAGTCGCGGACCGAGAAGAAGCCGACCAAGCCGCTCGCCGCGGGCAAGACGTACGACGTCGCGATCGCGACGAACTGCGGGAGCTTCACGATCCGCCTCGCGGTCAGGACGGCGCCGGCGACGACGACGTCGTTCGCGAGCCTCGTGCGCAAGCGCTTCTTCGACGGCACCGTCTTCCACCGCATCGTTCCCGGCTTCGTGATCCAGGGCGGCGACCCGACCGGCAGCGGGCAGGGCGGGCCCGGTTACTCGACCGTCGACAAGCCGGCCGCGGGCACGAAGTACACGCACGGCGTGGTGGCGATGGCGAAGACGCAGCTGGAGCCGCCGGGGACGAGCGGGTCGCAGTTCTTCGTCGTGACCGCGCCGGACGCGCAGCTCCCTCCCGACTACGCCGTGCTCGGCAAGGTCGTGCAGGGGCTCGGGGTCGTCGACAAGATCGGTCAGCTCGGCGACCCGGCAAGCGGCGGCGCGGGCACTCCGACCGAGACGGTCGAGATCGAGAAAGCCACCCTCCGCGTCCACTGATCGCGGCCGTCGTCCTCGCAGCCGGCGCGTCGACACGGTACGGCGGCGTCAAGCAGCGCGAGCTCCTGCCCGCGGTCCTCGCCGCCCTCGCCCGCGCCCCGGTCGACGAGGTCGTCGTCGTCCAGGGCGCGCATGAATTCCCAGTCCCCGAATCTGATTCGCACTGCCTTTCAACAGCGTGCGAACCAGATTCGAGCCTCAAGGTTGTCCCCTGCGAGGAGTGGCAGCTGGGCCCCGGCGCCTCCCTGCGCTGCGGGCTCGCGGCGCTCGGGGACGACGTGACGCGCGCCGTGATCGTGCTCGCCGACGGCCCCGACCTCGATCCGCGGGCCGTGGCGCGCCTGCTCGAGCGGCCCGAGCCCGTGCTCGCCGCCTCGTACGACGGCACGCGGAGCCATCCGGTGGTGCTCGCGCGCAGCGCCTGGGGCGACATCCCGGACGAGGGCGGCCGGGCGCTCGACGCCGTGCTCGTAGACTGTTCTGACCTCACCCCTCCAGGTGACGTCGATTACCGCCGATAGCAGGGAGGAAGGAACGAGGAACGAAGGAGGACCGCCCTGATGCTCGAGCTCGCACATCCGCTCGATGCGATCCCGCAGCCGTCGCCGCTCGCCGAGGCCCGGGAGCGCCGTGACCTGACCGTCAAACAGGTCGCGTACCGCAGCGGGCTCACCGAGGAGGAGATCGAATGGCTCGAGGACGGCCGCCTCTATCGCTTCCCCTCGCAGAGCGCCGCGGCGCTCGCCGCGGTGCTGTACGCGACCGGGCTGGGGATCGATCGCCACGAGGCAAGGCGCCTCGCGGGCCTGCCCGTCTCCGGCGCGTTCCGCGTCAACGCGCGCGCCCGGCTGATCGTGGTCGGCGCCGTCGCAGCGCTGCTCTCGGCGCTCGCCGTGATGCTGCTCACACCGGACCTGCGCCCGGCGCGGACGCGCACCGTCGAGGCGATCCCGAACGCGAGCCTCACGCCGCCGTGGAAGCTCAAGGTGACCGTCGAGAACGGCAACGGCGACATCAGCTGGACGCGCGCCGTCGCCAGCCGGATCGGCGCGATGGGCTACTCGATCGCGAAGGTCGGCCGCGCAGACCGTTTCGACTATCCGGCCTCGACCGTCTACTACGGGCAGGCGGGACGCGGCGTCGGCCTGCGCCTGGCACGCCAGCTCTCGGTCCGCGCACAGGAGACACCCGGTCTCGGGTCGCGGCAGCTGCTCGTCGTCGTCGGCCCGCAAACGGTCGCGCAACAATAAGGGCTCGAATCCGGTTCGGCTGCGCCGAATCGGATTCGGTCACGCGTCACCACGCAACCTGATTCGCGCAGCGAACCAGATTGCAGCCTTTACGTCCCTAAGCGTCGAGCGGCGTGCGCAGCGCGGACAGCCTCGCCTTCAGCTCCGC
Organism: Thermoleophilia bacterium; assembly: GCA_013362295.1. GTDB lineage: Bacteria > Actinomycetota > Thermoleophilia > Gaiellales > Gaiellaceae > PALSA-600. Next base: position 9,355 of record JABFWJ010000192.1, on the reverse strand, counting down.
CGACATCGGCTCGCTGACGGCGACGCGCACGTAGTGGCGCAGACGCTCCTCGAAGTGGTAGCGCTTCGCGCACCAGCTGCACAGCTCGAGGTGGTGTTGGGCCTGAGCGACCTCGGCGTCGGAGAGCGTGCCGTCCAGATAGGGCTGCATCAACTCCTCGCACTTGTCGCACCAATCGATCATTTTGAGTCGGTCATGTGATGACCTCGTCGGCGAGGTTCTTCTTCAGGATACGCCTGCCGCGGTGCAAGCGCGACATCACGGTGCCGATCGGGATGTCGAGGATCTGCGCCGCATCGGCGTACGAGAACTCCCCGATGTCGACGAGCACGATCGCGTCGCGGAAGTCGTGCGGCACGTCGGCGAGGGCGTCGACGATCGAATCCTGACTGAGCCGCTCGAGCACACGTTCTTCGTCGGGGTTCTCGTCCGGGAGCTGCGCCTCGAGCTTGTTGTAGAGGAAGTAGTCCCCCGCCTCGGTGTCGAGCGGCGTCGTCTGCGGCGCCCGCTGCTGGCGGCGGCCGCGGTCGATGTTGAGGTTGGTGAGGATGCGCAGCAGCCACGCGCGCAGGTTCGTCCCGGGCGTGAACTGCTTCCACGAGCGAAACGCACGCTCGTACGTCTGCTGGACGAGGTCCTCGGCCTCCTCGCGTGAGCCGACGAGCCGCCTGGCCACCCGATACACCTGATCGCTCAAATCCAAGGCCTCTTCTTCGAACCGCACACGAGCACGCGCCTCCTCGGCGAGTCTGCGGGTGTCGGCGGCCGTCGGCGCGCTCTCGCTCATTTCGGCGGCCACCCTAGCAATCGTTTGAACGAACGCCGAATCGGCGAGATTCCCATTTGAGAGCAAGCGAAAGGGGATCCATGGACAGGCAGACCGTCGTCACGAGCGACGACCACAAGCTGGGGACAGTTGTCGAGGAGCGGGACAACTGCGTGATCATCGAGACCGGTCACGTCTTCAAGACGAAGCATGCGATCCCGCGCGAGTTCCTGCACGAGGGCGACGGCGAGCTTCGCGCGACGGTGACCAAGGACGTCGTCGACGACTCGCCCAAGGTCGACCTGGAGAACTGGGACTGCTCGGCCGTCAGGCTGCACTACGGGCTCGACGGACCGTTCGAGGTCGATTCCGACCCCAACAGCCTCGACAACGCAGAGACCGCCGCGGCGCGCGCAGGTATGCCGACCGCCCCGGAGCAGCGGCTCGACGTGATGGAGAACAAGGACCGGAACGCGCTGCCCGCGGTCCACGAGCGGCAGGCGAACGCTGCCGACCCGGCAGGCACGACCTCGAACCTGGACTGACTAGATCACTTGCTCGCGGAAGCCGCCGCGGGCCATCCTGTCGACGAGCGCATCCTTGGTGGTGCGCTCGTCGTCGTAGGAGAGGAGCACCTGCCCCAGCAGGTTGGCGTTCGCGAACTCGAGCCCCTCGGCACCCTCGAGCGTCTGCGCGAGCCGCATCACGCACCGCTCGCAGCGGATGCCGGCGACCTGAATCGTCTCGGTGACCGTCGCCACGTCCCTACCCTAGCGAGCGCGCGACGACGTCCGCCGTCGCCTCCTCGGGCGTCTCGCTCTGCAGCTGCAGGTCGGCCTCGCAGCCGCACGGGTCGAGCCGCGCGAGCAGCTCGGCGCCGCCGAGCTCCGTCGCCGCCGGCCCGACGCGCTCGAGCAGCTCGGCCCCCAGCTCGCTCGCGCGGATGTAGCTTCGACCGTCGGGATGCAGCAGCTGCGCCTGCGGCCCGAAACGTGCCGCCGACCAGCGGTTCTGAACGTAGTCGGCGCGCCCGCGATCGCCGAGTGACGAATCGCCACGCGCGAGCGAGCCCTCGAGCGCGGTCGCGCAGAGCGCCTGGAGCAGCGCCGTGAACGCGGACGACAGGCGGACATCCGTCGGCTGGTCCGGCATGCGCACCTCGAGTGTCCCGAGCTTCGGATGCGGACGCGCGTCCCACCAGATGCGCGTGTAGTCCTCGGCGACGCCGAGCCGCGTCAGGCGCTCGACCCACGACTCCCACTCGCCGTACGACGCAAACGCCGGCGGGACGCCCGCGCGCGGCAGCTCGGCCAGCACCGGCGCGCGGTTCGAGGCCATGCCGGTGCGCACGCCGGCGTACCACGGGGAGTTCGCCGAGAGCGCGAGCACGACGGGCAGCCACGGGACGATCGCATCGAGGCAGCGCCAGCAGTCCTCGGCCGACGGCATGCCGACGTGGACGTGCAGCCCCTGCACTCCCTGGCGCCGCACCGAGATGCCGCCGTAGCCGGCGAACGTCACGTAGCGCGGCTCCTTCACGATCGCCTGCCCTTCGGGACGCGCAAACGGATGAGTGCCCGCGGCGGCGATCGCGAGCCCCTCCGGCTCCGCCGCCTCGGCCGCCGCGCGGCGCAGCACGGGAAGCACCGCGTCGACTTCACCGACCGACGTGCAGACGTTCGTGTTCGTCTCGAACACCGACGCGAAGAGCTCGGTCTTCACGCTGCCGGGCAGGTCGAGCCCCTCGACGCCGCGCAGGATCCGGTCGACCGCGGCCACCTGCTCGAGAGTGTCCGCATCGAGGATCATCAGCTCCTCCTCCACCCCGAGCGACAAGGGCGCGGACTCACCGAAGTGTTGCTCGATCACGCCTACTGCTGCTTGACGCCGTGCACGGGGCGCCCGGCCGCGATCCAGGCGTAGTACGACGCGCTGAGCCCGTACTCCGACCGGTAGCCGGTGACCCGCGGATTGCGGCCGACGTCACGAGCACGGGCGGCGTGCTTGAGCAGATTGGGGTCGTCCGAGGTTTGCCAGACGAGAATCAGGTGCGCGGCGGTCATGAACTCCGCGACGAACGTGCATCCGGCTGCCGGGCACGGGAAGGGATCGGTACGGACGCAGAACCAGCCGTCGTGGTTCGCGTCGTCGTCGATCCAGAGTCCCTCTTCCTCGACGACGCTCGTCTGCTCGAGGACGATGTGTCCGCGCTCCATCGGGACACAAGGTAGCGATGTGAGGCGCGTGTAAGGACGTCCGGCTTCAGCGCCGACCGCCCGGCGCCTGGCCGAGCGTCACGGTGACCGACTTCTTCGCACCGTCGCGGAAGATCTCGAGCTCGAGCTTGTCGCCTGGCTTCTTCTGCGCGATCGCGTTGCGGAGCTGCTCGAACTCGGCGACCGGCGAGCCGTCGACCGCGGTGATCACGTCGCCGCCGAGCGTGTAGCTGAAGCCGCCGACGACGACCTTCGTGTTGCCCGCCCGCAGGCCGCCCTTGTCCGCGCCGCTCCCCCGGTCGACGCTCGTGATGAGCAGGCCCTTGCTCGGGAGCTTGAAGAGCTTTGCCAGCTGCGCCGTGACCGGGAGCGTGCTGACCCCGAGGAAGGCGTGCGCGACCTTGCCGGTGGAGATGATCTGCGCCGCGACGACACGCACGGTGTTGACCGGGACCGCGAACCCGATGCCGATGTTGCCCTGCTGGCTGCTCCCCGCATAGATCTGCGAGGTGACGCCGATCACGCGCGCAGCGGCGTCGAGCAGCGGGCCGCCCGAGTTGCCGTGGTTGATCGCCGCGTCGGTCTGGATCGCGTTGTCGATCGCCAGCGTGTTCGGCGCTTTGATCTGACGCTGCACCGCGGAGACGATCCCGCTCGTCAGCGTGCGCGTGTACCCGAACGGGTTGCCGATCGCGAATACGCTGTCGCCGACGCGAACGCTGTCGGAGTTGCCGAGCTCGAGCGGCGTGAGGGCCCGTGCGCGAGACTGAATCTTCAGGACGGCAATGTCGGTCGACGGATCGATCCCGACGATCCGGGCCGCGAGCTGGTCTTGGCTCGAGAACGAGACGAGCACCTTCGACGCGTTCTGGACGACGTGGTAGTTCGTGACGAGGTGGCCTGCCTTGTCGACGACGAAGCCCGAGCCGAGAGATTCGTCGCCCGCGCCCGTCGTCGCCGTCACCTGCACGACCCCGGGCGCCGAGCGCTTGTAGATCTGCTCCGGGGTGAGGCCGTGCGTCGCGGGCGCCTGCAGCGTCACGTTGCCGAGCCCCCCGCCGCCGCCGAGGGGCGATACCTGCTGGATCGTCGTGTGGCTCCCGAGCTTGCCGAACAGGGCCGCGCCGCCGAGCGCGAGCGCTCCGCCGACGAGGGCGACGAGCATGAGCTCGACGGCGCGGAGGGGGAACATGCGGGTGCGGCTGCCCACGAGCACGTTATAACCGCCAAGTGTTCGCACCCGTCGACCGGCGATTAAACGTGGGTTAAGAACCGTGAAGGAGCTCTTCCTGCTCGATCCCGGTGTCGTGTATCTGAACCACGGTTCCTACGGCGCCTGCCCGCGACCCGTCTTCGAGGCCTACCAGCGCTACCAGCGGGAGCTCGAGCGCCAACCCGTCGAATTCCTCGCGCTCGAACGCCGATTGCCCGCGCTGCTCGACGAGGCCCGCCTGGCGCTCGCAGCGTACGTCGGGGCGGAGCCCGAGAACCTCGCGTTCGCGACGAATGCGAGCTCGGCGGTGAACGCCGCCGTCCGCTCGCTGACGCTCTCACCCGGCGACGAGATCCTGATCGGCGACGACGAGTACGGCGGGATGGAGCTCCTCTGGGAGTACGTGGCGCGCCGGACCGGTGCGCAGGTTGTGCGGCGCCCGTTCGACGACCTCGTGCCGGGCCCGCGGACCAGGGCGCTGTTCTGCTCGCACGTGGAGTGGACGAGTGGCCGCGTGAACGACGTCGCGGAGATCTGCCGGCGCGCACGGGACTCGGGCGTGCTCTCGATCGTCGACGGCGCTCACGCGCCGGGCCAGATCGACCTCGAGCTCGAGCAGCTCGGCGCGGACGTCTACGCGGGCAACTGTCACAAGTGGCTGTGCGCACCGAAGGGCTCGGGCTTCCTCTACGCGCGCCCGGACGTGCAGCGCCTGATCGACCCGCTCGTCATCTCCTGGGACTGGGGCGACGGCGCCGCGTTCCATGAGCTGCACCGCTGGCAGGGGACGCGCGATCCCTCCGCCTTCCTCGCCGTGCGCGAGGCGATCGACTTCCAGGCCGCGCACGACTGGGCGGCGGTGCGCGAGCGCTGCCACGTCCTGCTCGCGGACGCCGACTTCGGCCTCGAGCCGCTCACGGATGCCTTCGTGCAGATGCGCGGCTTCCGGCTCGAGCACGACGACCCGCCCGCGCTCAAGCGGCGGCTGTACGACGAGCACCGGATCGAGGTGCCGATCGTCGAGACGCGCCACGGCTGGTCGCTGCGCGTCTCCGTGCAGGCCTACAACGACGCGACCGACCTGCAGGCCCTCGCGTCGGCACTCAACGGATCGTGAGCGCGAAGAGCCCGCCGATCACCGCCGTGCCGAACGTCAGCCACGCGACGTAGTCGCCGATGTGCCCGCTGTGCGCCGCACGCAGCGGCGCCACTCCGGCGGCGAGCACGCGTGTGAGCCGCCGCGGCAAGCGCGCGCGGTGCAGCGTCAGCCACGCGACGGCGAAGGCCCCGACCAGCGTCACGATCGACCAGGCGATGCTCGCGGTCGTCGTGTGCCAGACCGCGTGCGGGACCGGCGCGGGCCGGCGCTGGTCGAGCACGGCAGCGGTGTAGCTCAGGCGGTCGGTGAAGCGGTGTGCGGCGTCGACCGCCCCCGCCGCGAGCCCGGTCAGCGATCCGACCGCGAGCCCCGCCGCCGCGAGCAGCAGCGTGACGGCCGACATGATCGGCACGTTCGACCGCTCCTCGGGCGCGAACGCCTCCGTCGGCTCCTTCGAGAGCAGCGGGTCCTCGCGGTCTCCGGCGCCGAGGAACACGCGCGCGCCGGCGCGGAGGATCGCCCCGGTCGACACGATCGTCGCAAACGCGAGCACGGCGGGCACCCACCAGTAGCCGAGCGGCGTCGCCGCGTCGTCGATCAGCGCGTGGCCGGTGAACGTGCCGAGAAACGGTGGGCTCGCGAGGGCGACGGCGGCGACGAGCCACGCGAGACCGGTGATGCGCAGGCCGCGCCCGCGGCCCTGGAGGCGCAGCTCGTCGATCTCGCGCTGCGTCACGAGCAGGATCCCGCCGGCGAGGAAGAGCGCGCCCTTGGCGAGACCGTGCGCGATGACGGAGAGTGCGGTGCCGGCCAGCCCGTCGGCGCTCAGGAGCGCGACGCCGATCACGAAGCAGCCGGCATGCGCGATCGTCGAGTAGGCGAGCAGCCGCTTGAGGTGGCGCTGCAGGGCGCACATGACGGCGCCGAGGACAGCCGTGAGGGCCCCGACGCCGAGCAGGACGTCGCGAATCGGATGCTGGAAGTCGCCGAGCACCCCGGCGAACACCGTCCAGTAGATGCGCGCGACCGCGTAGATGCCGAGCTCCACCATCACGCCCGAGAAGAGGACGCAGACCGGGGCGGGAGCGGTCGCGTGCGCGTCCGCGAGCCAGAAGTGGAACGGCACGATCGCGGCCTTCACGAGGAAGCCGCACGCCACCAGCGTGAACGCCGCGACGACGAGCCCGTCGTGCCGGCCGTCGCGCGCGAGCCGCAGCCCGGTCTCCGCAAGATTGAGCGACCCCGTGCGCCCGTAGAGCAGCGCGATTCCGAAGAGCACGAGGAACGCGCCGATCGTGTTGGAGACCGCGAAGTTGAAGGCGCCCTGGAGCGGGCTGCGCTCTTCGACGTGATACGCGGTCAACGCAAACGCGGCCACGCTCATCAACTCGAAGAACACGAACATGTTGAACAGGTCGCCCGTCAGGACGAAACCCGCCGTCGCGCCGCCGAACGCGAGCATCAGGACGATGTAGAGGTAGTGCTGCTGCTCGAGATAGCGCCACGAGAACACGAGCGCCGCCGTCAGCAGCGTGAAGACGAACAGGGCGAAGCCGGCTGCGATCCGGTCGACGGTGAACGCGATGCCGAGCGGGAAGCTGCCCGGCTGCGGACGCCAGTCGCCGAACCAGTAGACGAGCAGCCGGCCCGCGGTGCGGCCGACGAGCAGCGCGGCGAGCACGGCCGGCACCACCGCCGCGGCCAGGCCGGCCGCGTCCGCGCCACGGTTCGGAAGCACCGCGCCGGTGAGCGCCACGAGCGTCGCCGCGAGCAGAGGGACGACCACGACAAGCGGAACGAGCACCGTCATCCCTTGAGCTCCGAGACGTCGCTCGGGTCGAGCGACCCGTAGTGGTCGTGCACCTTGAGCGCGAGCGAGAGCAGGAGCGCCGCAATGGCAACCGCGACGACGATGTCGGTGAGCGTGAGCGACTGGACGACGGGATCGACGACGCGCCGGCTCGCCGGGACGTCCGCGAACACGGGTGCCGTCCCGTGCTTGCGGTAGCCGATCGCGAGCAGCAGGACGTACGTCGCCGACTGGCAGACGGAGACGCAGACGATGATGTGGATCAGGTTGCGGCTCGAGACGATCCCGTACAGGCCGAACAGGAAGACCCACGCCGCGAGGAGATACGGGGCAAGGCTCAGCGCGTGCTCCTGCCGTAGCGCTCCGCCATGTTCTCCTGCAGCGTCTCGCCGAAGATCACCAGGAAGCCGCCGCAGACGGCGAGCCCTGCGCACCAGTTGACGAGGATGGCGCTGCCGCCCGCGCTCAGGCGCCCGGGAACGCCGAGGCCGATGAAGTTCTCGAGGAACGCGAGCCCGTACACGAGCGCCGCCAGCCCGACCACGGCATAGCCGCCAGCCCCGAGCGATTCGACGGGCTCGGCGTACGTCGCCGGCGCGAGGCGGGCGAAGGCGCGGTACTCGGTCGAGATGAACAGGAACACGAACGTGGCGGCCAGCAGGACGCCTCCCTGAAAGCCGCCGCCGGGCGTGATGAACCCGTGCGCGACGACGTCCAGCCCCACGACGAGCGTGACGATCGCGCCCAGGCCGCCCGCCGCACGCACGGCGTCGCTCCTGACGGCCGCGACGAGGTCCTCGGTGTCGTGCTCGCGCGTCTCGCGCAGGAGGAGCGCGGTCGAGGACGCAGCGGCGAAGAGGAGCAGCTCCTCGCCCATCGTGTCGAACCCGCGGTAGTCGAAGACGACGGCGGTGACGGTGTTCACCATGTGGCGCTGGGGGACGGCGAGCTGCGCGATCAGGTCGCCGTACGGCCCGGGATAGTCGCCGAAGCGCGGCAGGCCGACGAGCCCGGCGACGAGGAGCGCGCCGAGCCCGAGCGCGCCGACGAGGAACATCCCCAGCCGGACCGGGCGGCTCACGACGTGCCTTTCCGCTTGCCTTGCGCCGCGACGCGGGCGATCGCGCTCACGAGCACGAGCGGGAGCGCGATGCTGCCGACCACGAGCGCCGACAGGGCGACGTCGGGCGCCTGGTAGACGAGGAAGAGAACGACGAGGGCGAAGCCGTAGATCGCGACCGCAATCGCCTGCTTGACGAGATCGCGGCTCAGCACGACGGCCGGGGCGCCGAGCCCGACGAAGAGGACGGCGACCAGCTGGAGCGGCACCATCAGAGCCGCCGCCTGCGCGCGACGCGCGCGATCGCATGCGAGAGGGTGTTGTTGAGCGCGTACAGCGCGACGGCGTCGACGAGCGCGTTCCAGACCGGCGCGGTGTACGGATGCGGCTGACGGATCGCAACGGCGGCGAGGACGAGGACCGGCGCGAGCGAGGTCGTCGCCCCGGAGTAGTGGAGGCGCTCGAACGTCGATGCCGACGCGACGATCCCGAGCACGCAGATCGCCTCCGCGAGGACCGCGAGCACGAGCAGCAGGTCGACGGCAATCGCCCTCATGCGTCGATCTCGTCGTCGAAGAAGCGCACGAAGATCATCCCGCTGCCGAACGTGAGCAGCGCCGCGACGACTGCCAGGATCGTGTACGCGGAACGCTCGAATCCCTGCGCGAGGACGACGAGCGACACGCACCAGATGCCGCCCGCAGCCTGCAGCGCGACGAGCGCGTCCAGCGGCGCAGCGAAGAACGCGTACGCGAGCAGCGGCAGCTCGAGCGCGAGCAGCGCGCTCGCCGCCCACAGGAAGATGTTCACAGAACCGTCCGGGCGCTGAAGAGCTCCGGCTCGAGCGCGTGCAGCAGCGCCTCGTCGTCGCGGAGGTCGACGACGATCGCGTTCGCGGCGCCGTTCGACGCGGCGACCGCGAACGCGCGCTGCCACCTGCCCTTCGCGTGCGTAGCCGTCGGGAAGGAGACCGTCACCCACGTCCCGCGTACACGCTCGCGGCGGGTCAGCGAACGCAGAAGCACCCACGTCGCGACGGCGAAGTCGAACGGCACGAGCCACGGCAGCTTCCAGGCCTTGGCGAGGAGCCGCGGGTCGGGGGGATAGTCGAGCAGGCCGCGCGTCCGCAGCGCCTCCGCCAGCCCTGCGCCGACCGCCGCGGCGCCGAGGCCGACGACGAGCTCGGTGCTC
>JABFWJ010000158.1 GCA_013362295.1 Thermoleophilia bacterium | reverse complement strand
TGCAGGCTCGATCCTCGGGAGCGGCGCCTCGGCCGTCGGCTTCACGCCGAAGCTGCCGCCGGGTGCGCCGGCGAGCAGGAGCGCGAGAGCGAGCTTCCCCGAAGGCGTGTCGACGTCGTCGACAGTCGAGATCCCGGCTGCCCTCCACGTGGCGACGAGCGACGGCAGCGCGTTGGTGCGCTCGGCGCCGACGACCGGGAGCGCCCCTGCCGACAGACCGTCGAACAGCCCCGCGACAAACTGCTTGGTCGCCGCGTCCGTGGCGCCCGCCGTCTCGACGACGATCGCGGCGTCGAGCGGCTTCCCGACGGTGCCGCGCTGCTCCTGCACGATCAGCGGCGACACGGTGTCGGCGATGGGCGTCACGCCGCCGGTCAGCCATTCCTGCCCGAGCTCGTGCCCCACATTGTCGAGCGTGCGGAAGCCCGGATTGCCGGCGAGCGCCTTCCGCACCGCGGGCCCGGAGATCGGCGTCTTGACCGCGCGGTAGAGCGCAGTCGTCGCGCCCGCGTCCTCGAGCGCCTGCTCGACGTCTCCCGTCGCTCCGCTCGACCCGAGCACGATCAGCGCGATGCGTCGTCCCTCGAGTCGCCGGTGCATCAGCGCGGGATACGTCTGCTGCGCAAAGGCCTCGTCGGCGCGACCCTGCTCGCTCAAGAGCGCCTTCTGCGCACCGAGCTGGTCGACGCGCGACTGGAGGACCGCGATCCGGTTCTCGAAGTTCCGGCGCTCCGACTTGTCGACGAAGCCGCGGCCCGAGATGCCGACGCCGACGAGGATGCCGACGATCAGCGCCAGGAAGACCGCCGAGAGCGATGCGACGTGGTAGCGAAGGTCGAGCACGGCGCCCCTAGAAGGTAGCGGCGGTCTGCACCAGGTCGTAGAGGCGCTTCACGGCCGCCCGCGCAGAGCCCCTGCTCGTGGTGACCGTTACCGACGTCCTGTCCGGAGCATCGCTCCGCAGGCGGATCTCGACCTCCGTCTCCGGCTTGAGCAGGTGCCAGCTCCAGCGCTCGTACAGGTCGATCTCGCGGATCAGCAGCATCGTCTCCACCGGGCGCGGGCCGGCCAGAACGTTGCGCTTCGTCGCGAGGACCTTCCAGCGTGCGCCGGGAGCGAACCCGCGGCGGTCCGGCTCGACGCCCGTGATCCCCGGCCACCAGTCGGAGAGATGGTACGGCTCGGCGAGGAACGCCCAGACGTCGTCGCGCGAGGCGAGCAACTCGAGAGTGGCACTGCTCATCTCGACTCCGGCGAGCCCACGTCGGCGCTCACAAGAGTGTGCGCACGAGGTCCTCGATGATGCTCCGCAGCGCCGGCGACGCGAGGACCGCGACGACGATCGCGAGCAGCCCGACCACGGCGAGCACGGCGAGCGGCCACAGGCCGACGCGGTGTGCGACGAGCCGTGAGACGCCTTTCGCGTCGACGAGGATCTCCCCCACCTTCAGGCGCGTCACGAACGTCGACGACATGCCAGCGCGCCCGCGCTCGAGGAACTCGATCAGGTTGAAGTGCGTCCCCACGGCGACGATCAGCTGCGCCCCCTTCTCGTACGCGAGCAGGAACGCGACGTCTTCGCTGATTCCCGGCACGGATACCGCGTGGAACGGCACGCCGAGCCGCTGGAGCCGCTCGGCGCCGGGCGCTTGCCCGCCGCGATACGCGTGCACGACGATCTCGGCGCCGCCGCGCAGCGTCTGGTCGGAAACGGAGTCCATGTCGCCGACGATCAGGTGCGGCCGCCAGCCCGCCTCGACGATCGCGTCGGCGCCGCCGTCGACGCCGATCAGAACCGGCCGGTACTCGCGGACGTACGTGCGGACCATGCGCAGGTCCCGTTTGTGTCCCGGCCCGCGCGCCACAACGAGCACGTGGCGATCGCGCAGGCGCGTCTTGAGCGCGGGCAGTTCGATGCCCTCCGTGAGCAGGCGGCCTTCGTCGCGGAGGTACTCGAGGGTGTTCTCGGCGAACGCGCGCAGCGCACCGGTGACGCGCATGCGCTGCTCGTTCAGGGCGGTCTGCAGCTCGTGCTCGCCGAGCATGCGGCCCTGGGCGAGGCACGTGCCGTTGCGGTAGACGCTCGCGCCGCGCACCGACAGCAGCTCGCCGTCCGACACCTGGTCGAACAGATCCGCGCCGGGGACGTCGATCAACCGCACGCCGCCGCGCACGAGCTCGAGCGGCCCCGGGTTGGGATACCGGCCGGTCTGGCTCGGCGACACGTTGACGACGACGCGCACGCCGGCCTCGACGAGCTCCTCGGCGGAGACCCGGTCGAGGTCTGCGTGGTCGATGATCGCGACGTCGTCGGGCCCGATGCGCTTGGTCAGGTCCTTCGTCCGCCGGTCGAGGCGCGCGTGCCCCCTGAACTCCACGAAGCTCACCGCGCCAGCCTACTAGGGGGGCGAAAGACCCAAATGCTCGAATCTGGTTCGGCCTCGCCGAATCAGGTTCGGTCCTGTCAGGGGCGCTCGATCGACGCCAGGAACTCCGCGCCTCCGAGCATGCGTTCGACCTCGTCGCGGCGCTGGGCGTCGTCGAGCCGCGCGATCCGGGTATGCGTCGGATCGCCCGGGACCTTCTCGACGAGGAAGTGCGAGTCGGCGACGCTGGCGATCTGCGGCAGGTGCGTGATCGTGACGACCTGTGCGCGCTCCGCGAGCCGGCGCAGCGTCTCGGCGACGGCGTGCGCGGTCGTGCCTCCGATGCCGGCGTCGATCTCGTCGAAGACCATCGTCTCGCCGCCGGCGACGGCCGCGATCGCGAGGGCGACACGCGAGAGCTCCCCGCCGGACGCAGTCTCGGCGACCGGCCCGAACGGGAGCCCCGCGTTCGGCCGGATCAGGAACGCGACGTCGTCGGCGCCCGCGGGGCCCGGCTCGCGCTCGCTCAGCACGACCTGGAACTCGCCGTCGCCGAGCCCGATCCCGCGCAACTCGCCCGCGACGGCACGCGCGAACGGCTCGGCGGCCTCGCGGCGCGCCTTGCGGAGCTCCCCGTGGATGCGATCGACCTTCGCTTGCGCCGCGTCGTGCGCCGACTCGGCGGCGCCCACGGGGTCGTGCCCGGCGTCGAACGCGGCGAGCTCGCGACGCGCCTCGTCCCCGCGCTCGAGCAGCTCGGCAAAGGTCTGGGCGCGGTGGCGCCGCCGCAGGTCGGCGTAGGACTCCAGCTCGGACTCGACCTCTTGGAGCCACGCGGGCTCGGCCTCGAGGGACGCGAGGAACGCCCGTAGGTCGGACGCCGTCTCGCGAAGCTGCAGCTCGGCCTGCCGGAGCGCGTCGCCCGCGGTCTGGAGCTCCGGGGCGAGCCGCTCGAGCGGCGCGACGGCCCGCTCCGC
>JABFWJ010000052.1 GCA_013362295.1 Thermoleophilia bacterium | reverse complement strand
GCCTTCGCGTTGATGGGCATCCAGGCCGTGAAGGGCGTGGAGATCGGCGACGGGTTCGCCCTCGCCGCGCTGCGCGGCTCGCAGGCGCACGACGAGATCCGCACCGATCGCCGGCGCGACACGAACCACGCGGGCGGGATCGAGGCGGGCATCTCGAACGGCGAGGAGATCGTCGTGCGCGCCGCGATGAAGCCGCTGCCGACGTTGATGAAACCGCTCGCGTCGGTCGACCTCCAGACCGGCGAGCCCGCGAACGCGCTCGTCGAGCGCTCGGACGTCGCGGCGGTCGAGGCGCTCGCCGTCGTCGCCGAGGCGGCGGTCGCATGGGAGCTCGCGGCGGCCGCAAAGGAGAAGTTCGGCGGCGATGCCGTCGGCGACTTCGTCGCCGCCCATGCCGCCTACCTCGAGCGGATTCAATGGCATTGAACGCCCTCGACCGCCACCTGGCCCTGATCGGGTTCATGGGGGCGGGGTAGACGTCGCGCGCGGAGGAGGTCGCCGCGCGGATCGGGCGGCGTGCCGTCGATGCGGACCGGCTGCTCGAGGGTCGGGCGCAGATCTCGATCGGTGCGTTCTTCGCCCAGCGCGGCGAGACGGAGTTCCGCGTTGCGGAGGCATCGCTGGCGCGTGAGACGTTCCGCCAGTCACCCCCCGCGGTCGTGGCACTCGGCGGCGGGGCGGTGAAGACGCCGGAGGTGCAGACGACGTTGCGCGAGCGCGCACTGACGGTGCTGGTCGACGTCGACGTCGATACCGCGTGGGAGCGCGCGAAGGAGACCGACCGGCCGCTTGCCCAGGACGAGGACGTCTTCCGCCGCCTCTACGACGAGCGGCAGCCGCTCTACCGCGGCGTCGCGGACGCCGTCGCCGGCGACGCGGACGGCATCATCCTCGCCGCGGCCGGCATCCATCACGAGGTCGGCGCGCTCGAGCGCCTCGGCGAGCTTGTCCCGGGGGACGGCCCCGTCGCGCTCGTCGCGGACTCGAACGTGATGGGCATCCATGGACCAGCGGCGCAGACCGCGCTCGGCGACCGCCTGCGCTCGACGCACGACCTGCCCGCCGGCGAGAGCGCGAAGCAGCTGCGCGTCCTCGAGCGTCTGTGGTCGCAGCTCACGCTCGACCGGACGGGCACGATCGTCGCGCTCGGCGGCGGTGCGCTGACGGACACAGCAGGGTTCGCCGCCGCGACGTATCTGCGCGGGGTCCCCTGGGTCGCGGTGCCGACCACGCTCGTGGGGCAGGTCGACGCGGGTATCGGCGGCAAGACGGCGATCGACATCCCGCAGGGGAAGAACCTCGTCGGCGCGTTCCACTGGCCCGCGCGCGTCGTGATCGACGAGGGGCTCCTGACGACGCTGCCGATCCGCGAGTGGCGCCAGGGCGAAGCGGAGCGCATCAAGACCGAGTTGCTCGCCGGGCGCGCGCTCGACGTACGCGGTGCCGCGGCGTACAAGGCGGCGTTGTGCCTGCGCGACCCGCACGACCGCGGCGTTCGCCAGTGGCTCAACCTCGGCCACACGTTCGCGCACGCGCTCGAGGCGGCGGCCGACTTCGACCTACCGCACGGTGAGGCTGTCGCGCTCGGCCTGCTCGCGGCGCTGCGCCTGAGTGGGCGCGACACGGCGAAGGTCACGCGTGCGCTCGACCCGCAGCCGGTGCGCGTCGACCGGGAGCGTGCCTGGCAGGCGCTCCAGCGCGACAAGAAGCGCACGGGGGACGCGATCAACCTCGTGCTGCTCGGCGACGGCGGGCCGTACGTCGAAGCGCGGCCCGCTGACGAGGTTCGAGCCGCCCTGGATAGGCTCATCGTCTCGTAAATGCAGATCCTCGTCCTCAACGGCGCGAACCTCGACGCGCTCTCGCGCCGCGATCCGAGTGTCTACGGCGGGCTGAGCCTCAACGAGCTCGAGAGCCGCATCTACGAATGGGCGCATGCGCTCGACCTGAGTGCGCGCTGCCGCCAGTCGAACAGCGAGGGTGAATTCATCGACTGGATCCACGATGCATACGACACCGTCGACGGCCTGATCGTCAACCCGGGCGCGTGGAGCCACTACAGCTACGCGATTCGCGACGCGCTCGAGCTCCTGACAGTGCCGTTCGTCGAGGTGCACCTCTCCAACATCGAATCGCGCGAGGAGTGGCGCAGGCACAGCGTCGTCGCCGATCTCGCGTCGCGGCGGGTGATCGGCAAGGGGCCTGAGGGCTATCGCGAGGCACTCGAGTACCTCGCGGGAACGGGGGAAGAATGAGCAAACGGCTGAACGCGTTGAGCACGCAACTCGACGCGCCGCTCCTCGTCACCGACCTGACGAACGTCTTCTATCTCACCGGGTTCGAGAGCTCGAACGCCGCACTGCTCGTCCAGCCGGGCGGCGGGGCGACGCTCTACACCGACTTCCGCTACGTCGAGGCTGCGCGCGAGGTCTCCGACGTGGAGGTGGAGCTGACGAAGCGCACGATGATGGCCGACCTCGGCGAACGCCTGAAGGGGCGCGTGCAGTTCGAGGCCGACGTGCTCCCGTACGTCGAGTGGGAGCGCCTGAGCGCCGGCCGAGCGAAGCTCGTGCCGACCCACGGCCTCGTCGACGGCATCCGGGCCGTCAAGGAGGAGGAAGAGATCGCGAAGCTGCGCAAGGCTGCCCGCATTGCCGACCGCGGCTTCGAGGCGCTCACCGCGGAGACGTTCATCGGGCGGAGCGAGAAGGAGATCGCGTGGCGCCTGCGCGAGCTGCTGCACGCGCACGGTGCGGACGATCTGTCGTTCGACACGATCGTCGCTTCGGGCCCGAACGGCGCCCTGCCGCACGCACATCCGTCGGAGCGGATCGTCGACCGCGGGACGCTCGTCACCGTCGACTGGGGCGTGCGCGTCGACGGCTACTGCAGCGATTGCACGCGCACCGTCTCGACCGGCGGCCTGCCGAACGAGCTGCGGCGCGCGTTCGACGTCTGCCTCGAGGCGCAGAAGCGAGCGTGCGCGAGCGTCAAGGCCGGCATGACCGGTGTCGACGCGGACGCGATCGCCCGCGACCCGATCACAGACGCCGGCTTCGGCGCGAGCTTCGGCCACGGCCTCGGCCACGGTGTCGGCCTGATGGTCCACGAGGCGCCGCGGCTCTCGACGGAGTCGACGGACACGCTGCAGCCCGGCCACGTCGTGACGATCGAGCCCGGCATCTACCTGCCGGGCGTCGGCGGCTGCCGCATCGAAGACCTCGCAGTCGTCCGCGAGGACGGCGTCGAGCTCTTGACCTCGTTCCCGAAGGAGCTGATCGAGGTCCGCTAACCCAATCTGATTCGCGAAGCGAACCAGATTGAAGCTCTTCGACCTTCGAAAGGCTCGAATTTGGTTCGGCTGCGCCGAATCAGATTCGGTTGGGGTACCCTCCTGCGCCGATGGCAGAAGTCGTCTCCACCAACCAGTTCCGCAACGGGATGCACATCGAGCTCGACGGGCAGACGTGGCGGATCGTCGAGTTCCAGCACGTGAAACCCGGCAAGGGTGGCGCGTTCGTGCGCACGAAGCTGAAGTCGCTGACGAGCGGGTCGGTGGTCGACAAGACCTTTCGCGCCGGCGAGAAATTCCCCCGCGTGCGCACCGAGCAGAAGAACATGCAGTACCTCTACGACTCCGGCGACGAGGTCGTGTTCATGGACGAGGCGACCTACGAGCAGCTCTCGCTGCCGCACGGGCTGCTCGAGGACGAGCTGCCGTTCATGCAGCCGTCGTCGTCCGTGCAGGTGATGTTCGTCGGCGGGAACCCGTCGGGCGTCGACCTGCCCGCCGCGGTCGTCCTCGAGGTGACCGACACGGAGCCGGGCGTGAAGGGCGACACCGTCAGCAACGTGACGAAGCCGGCGACGCTCGAGACCGGGGCCGTGATCCAGGTGCCGCTCTTCGTCAACGTCGGCGACAGGATCAAGCTCGATCCGCGCGAGAAGCGCTACATCCAGCGGGCGTAGATAAGGTCCGGAGCCATGCCGCGCCTCGTCGACACGACGATCCGCGTCCTCAGTCAGGAGCCGCTCGCCGGCCTGATGCCGACGGCGGACGTGCTCCGCCTTGCCGAGCTCCTCGACGGCGCCGGGTTTGCGTACCTCGAGGTCTCGGGCGGCGGGGTCTTCGACTCGGCAGTGCGCCGGGGCGTCGAGAGCCCGTGGGAGCGGATCCGCGCGCTGAAGGCGCGCACGTCGACGCCGCTCGCGCTCGCGCTGCGCGGGCGCTTCCTCGTCGGCTCGCGCCCCGTCGGCGGCGACTTCGCGCGCCGCTTCATCGCGAGCGCGGCGCAGAGCGGCATCGACGTCTTCCGGCTGCACGATCCGCTGAATGACGTCGACAACCTGCGCGAGGCCGGCGAGGCAATCGTCGAGTCGGGCGCCGAGTTCGAAGCGGGCCTGCTCTACGGGAGCGGCCGGCACGAAGCGCTCGTCGACGCCGCGCGGCGGCTGCCGGAGCTCGGCGCCGCCCGCATCCTGCTCAACGACCCCGCCGCCGTCCTCCAGCCGCATCGCGCGAGCGAGCTGGTGGCGGAGCTGCGGGAGGTGTCCGGGCTCCCCGTCGGCCTCTACGCACAGGGCGCCGCCGGGAATGCGCTCGCCGCCGCGCTCGAGGCGGCGCGCGCGGGTGCCGACGTGATCGCTGTCGCGGTCTACCCGGTCGCGCTCACGATGCACCGCGTGTCCGCCGAAGCGGCAGCGCAGGCGCTCGGTGGGCTGGGCCTCGCGACGGGGATCGACCTCGACCGGCTGTGGGCGGCCGCCGACCTCGTCGACGAGCACATCGGCGACGAGCCCGTCGCGCCGGTCCCGCCGCGGATCGCGGTACGGGCGGCGCAGCGGAAGCTGCCGGTCGGCCTCGTCGCGGCGCTGGACGTGCAGCTGCGCGGGCAGGCCGCGGACGACCGGCTCGACGAGGTCCTCGAGGAGGTCGACAAGGTGCGCGCCGAGGTCGGCTCGCCGCCGCTCGCGGCTCCGATCGGGCAGGTCGTGGCGTCGCAGGCGCTCCTCAACGTGCTGACCGCGAACCGCTACTCGACGATGGTGGACGAGCTCCGCGACCTGGTCGAAGGACGCTTCGGCCGCACGCCCGCGCCCGTCGACCCGGCGCTGACCCGCGCGGCTGAGCTGTTCGAGAACGGCCACGAGGACCCGGTGCCGGTCGACCTCGACCAGCTGCGCGAGGAGGCAGAGGGCATCGCCTCGTCGGAGGAGGAGCTGCTCCTGCTCGCGCTCTTTGGCGAGGAGGCCGAGCCGCTTCTCAAGTCGATCCGGGACCGCGCGGGCGGCGAGGAGACGCTGGCCTCCGGCGGCGTCGACCGCGCGCGGGCCGAGCGCATCCGCGAGGTCGTGCGCATCGTCCAGGAGACCGGCATCGGCGAGATCACGATCGAGGAAGACGGCACGCGGGTGAGCGTCCGGCGCACGCCGGAGCAGACCTACACGCCGCCGCCGGCCGCGGTGCTGCCCGCGGAGACCGACCTCGCGCCGGTCGCGCCGCGCGACGACAGCATGGTGCGCGTCGAGAGCCCGATGGTCGGGACGTTCTACCGCGCACCCGCGCCCGGCGCGGCGCCCTTCGTCGTGGAGGGCGACGCGGTCGCGGCCGGGCAGACGCTGTGCATCCTCGAGGCCATGAAGCTGATGAACGAGGTGAAGACCGAGATCGAAGCGGTCGTACGGACGATCCACGTCGGCAACGGCGAGCCCGTGGAATACGGACAGCTCCTGTTCGAGCTCGAGCCCGTCACCGGGCCGCCGCAGCTCTGATGTTCAACCGCGTCCTCGTCGCGAACCGGGGGGAGATCGCCGTCCGGGTGATCCGCGCGCTGCACGAGCTCGGCGTCGAGGCCGTCGCGGTCTACTCGACCGCCGACCGCGACGCGCTGCACGTCCGCATGGCCGACTACGCCGTGCACATCGGGCCGCCGCAGGCGGCCGACAGCTACCTGCGCATCCCGAGCGTGGTTGCGGCCGCGACGACGACCGGCTCCGAGGCGATCCATCCCGGCTACGGCTTCCTGGCGGAGAATCCGGCGTTCGTCGAGGCGTGCGTCGAGAACGACCTCGTCTTCGTCGGGCCGCCGGCGGACGTGATGGCCACGATGGGCGACAAGATCTCCGCCAAGCGCGCGATGCGCGCCGCCGACGTCCCGATCGTGCCGGGCACCGAAGGGTCGACGACGATCTCGGAGGCGCGAGCGGCGGCAGAGGAGATCGGCTTCCCCGTCCTGCTCAAGGCGACCGCCGGAGGTGGAGGCAAGGGCATGCGGCTCGTGCGGGCAGCGGACGACCTCGAGGACGCATTCGGCACGGCGGCGAACGAGGCAGACGCGGCGTTCGGCGATCCGACGATGTACATCGAGAAGGCGCTCGTGCCGGCGCGCCATGTCGAGATCCAGGTGATCTGCGACCACCACGGCAACGTGCTGACGCTGGGCGAGCGCGAGTGCTCGATCCAGCGCCGCCACCAGAAGCTGATCGAAGAGTCGCCCTCCGCTGCGCTGACGCGCGAGACGCGCGAGGCGATGGAGGCGGCCGCAGAGCGGGCCTGCCGCGCGGTCGGCTACCGCAACGCGGGCACGTTCGAGTTCTTGCTCGGCCCGGACGGCAGCTTCTACTTCATCGAGCTGAACGCGCGCCTGCAGGTCGAGCATCCGGTGACAGAGCTGTGCACCGGCATCGACCTCGTGCGCGAGCAGTTGCGTGTCGCGGCGGGTGACGAGCTGTCGGTGACCGGCCGCGCGCCGCGCCGTGGCCACGCGATCGAGGTGCGCCTGAACGCCGAGGACCCGGAGCATGACTTTCGCCCGTCCCCGGGTCTCGTCTCGCGCTTCGAGCCGGCCCAGGGCCCGGGCGTGCGCGTCGACACGTTCATCCAGTCCGGCACCGTCATCCCGCCGTTCTACGACTCCCTGATCGCGAAGCTCGTCGTGTGGGATGCCGACCGCGCTGCGGCGATCGCGCGCGCCGAGCGCGCGCTCGGCGAGACCGCAGTCGACGGCGTCCCGACGACGCGCGAGCTGGCGCTCGAGGTGCTCCGGAGCGACGCCTTCCGGAGCGGCGAGTACTCGACCTCGACGCTCGAGGCATTGCGCAGCGTGGCGGCATGACCATCTCGCGGCGGCAGGCGCGGCGGCAGGCGCTGTTCTTGCTCTACCAGTGGGACCTCTCCGGCCAGCAGATCGGGTCGCAGTACGCAGGCGAGATCGACCCGTGGGCGCGCGGCGTGGCGGAGGCGGTCGCGGCGCGTGCGGACGAGCTCGACGCGCGCATCACGAGCGCGTCGGAGGGCTGGACGGCCGACCGGCTCGGCACCGTCGAGCGGAGTGCGCTCCGCGTCGCCGTGCACGAGCTGCAGACCGGTGAGGTCCCCGTGGAGGTCGCGATCAACGAGGCAGTCGCCTTCGCGAAGCGCTATGCCTCCGAGGACGCGGCACGGCTTGTGAACGGCATTCTTGGTCGAATCCAACGGGAGGCTGCATGAGCGCTGAGGAATCGTTGAACAATGCGGAGGACCTGCTGGCGCGGCTCGAGGCGGCACGCGCGCGGCTCGAGCAGACGCAGGACCCGGAAGAGGCGATGGAGATCCTGCAGGAGCTCGCCGAGGTCGCGAAGCAGGTCGAGGCCGAGCTGCAGCGCGCCAAGCGCGCCGCCGAGACCGAGGCGGCGACGCCGATCAATCCGGATGCCGCAGCAGACTGAGAAGCTCCGGGGGCTCGTCGAGAGCTACCTCTCGGAGCTCGCCCTGACCCCGGAGCTCGGCTCGCTGGAAGAGCCGATGCGTCACGCGCTGGGCGGGAAGCGCGTGCGTCCCGTCCTCTGCCTCGCGACCGGCGACGCGCTCGGGGTGCCCGTCGAGAATCTGCTTCCGGCGGCGGCGGCCGTCGAGCTCGTGCACTCGTTCTCGCTCGTCCACGACGACCTTCCTGCGCTCGACGACGACGACGAGCGGCGCGGCGCGCCGTCGGTCTGGGCGCGGTACGGCGAGGCGACGGCGATCCTCGCCGGTGACGCGCTCCTCGTCGAGGCGATGCGGCTCGCGCTGACGTACCCCACCGGCGCTGTCGCGCGTGAGCTCGTCGAGGCGACGCTCGCCATGATCAGCGGCCAGCAGATGGACCTCGAAGGCGGCGCCCAGCTCGACCGTCTGCACTCGATGAAGACCGGTGCGTTGTTCTCGGCGTCCGTCATGTGCGCGCTCTGGGCGGCCGAGGTGCCGCTGTCCGAGCACGAGCCGTGGCGCGAGTTCGCGGGCGAGCTCGGGCTGCTGTTCCAGATCGTCGACGATCTGCTCGACGGCGACGGGTACGTGCTCGAGGTGGGCGAGGAACGCGCACGGCGGCTCGCCGACGAGGCCGCGGAGCGCGCGCAGGCGAGGCTGGCCGAGATCGACGCCGACAGCGAGGTGCTCGCCTCGATCGTCGACGAGCTGGCCGTCCGGACGGTATGAGCCGTCGGCTCGACGGAGGCGAGCGGGAATGAAGCTGAAGGGAAGACTGGGAGCGCTCGCCGAGCGCAACTTCCGGCTGATCTTCACGAGCACGACGATCTCGGCGGCCGGGGACGGCGTATCGACGATCGCGCTCGCATTCGCGGTGCTGCAGATCACCGACTCGCCTTCGAAGCTCGGGGTCGTGATCGCCGCGCGCCAGGTGGCGATGGCAGCGATCACGCTCGCGGCCGGCGTCCTCGCGGATCGTCTCCCGCGCCACCTGGTCCTGGTCGCCGCCGCCCTCGTGCAGGGCGGTGTCCAGACGACGTCTGCCGTTCTCCTGCTGACCGGCCATGCGACGGTGCCGCTGCTCGCGGCGCTCGCGCTCGTCTACGGCCTCGCCGACGGCTTCGTGATCCCGGCGTCCCAGGGTCTGATCCCGTTGATCGTCAGCTCGACGAGGCTGCAGCAGGCGAATGCGCTCCTCGGCTTGAGCCGCTCGATCCTCGGGTTCGCAGGCCCGGCGCTCGGGGGCGTGCTGGTCGCGCTCGGCAGCCCGGGCGGGGCACTGCTCGTCGACGCCGCGAGCTTCGCGATCGCCGCCGCGCTGCTCGCCCGGCTCTCGATCGCCCCGCGAGACGACGCGGTGACGGCGGAGCCGTTCCTCCAAGAGCTCCGAGGGGGCTGGCAGGAGTTTCGCCGGCAGACCTGGATCTGGACGACGATCGTCTTCTTCGGCCTCGGGAACATGGCCGGCGCGACGCTCTTCGTACTCGGCCCGGTACTCGCGAAGCGCGACTACGGCGGGCCCGGTGCCTGGGCGGCATACGTCAGTGCGGTGGGGATCGGGGCGATCGCCGGCGGGCTGCTCGCGCTGCGCATCGAGCCGAAGCGCCCGCTCGTCACCTCTTGCGTGGCCGCGATCCCCTACGGGTTCCAGACGCTCGCGTTCGGCCTCGGACCGCCGCTGTGGGTGCTCGTCGCCACCGGCCTGCTCGCCGGTGGGACGCTGGCGATCCATCTTGCGCTGTGGTTCACGGTCTTCCAGCAGGAGGTGCCGGAGGCCGCACGCTCGCGCGTGAGCTCGTACGACGCCCTCGGATCCTTCGTGTTGATCCCGCTGGGGTCGGCGATCGCCGGCCCCGTCGCGTCGGTGATCGGCGTGCACGGCACGCTGGTCGCAGCCGGCGCGATCAGCCTCGCATGCATCGGGATCGTGATCGCCCAGCCGAGCGTGCGCGCGCTCGGCACGCGACCGCCGGCGCAGCCGGTCGCGGCATGATCCCGTTCCTTGCGACTCGCGGTCCTGATGGCCAAGCAGCGGCTTGACGTGCTGCTGGTCGAGCGCGGCCTCGCGGACTCGCGCGCGCAGGCGCAGGCGCTCGTGATGGCCGGTCGCGTGCCGGGACATTCGAAGCCGGGCGAACAGGTCCGCGACGACATCGAGCTCGAGGTGGAGTCGCCGCCGCCGTATGTCTCGCGCGCCGGGTACAAGCTCGCGCACGCGCTGGAGGCGTTCGGCATCGACGTCGCCGGCCTCGACGCGCTCGACGTCGGCGCTTCCACGGGCGGATTCACCGACGTCCTGCTGCAGCGGGGCGCGCGGCGCGTGATCGCGCTCGACGTCGGCTACGGCCAGCTGCACTCGAAGATCCGCGACGATCCGCGCGTCGTCGTGCTCGAGCGCGTGAACGCGCGCTCGCTGACGGACCTGCCGTTCCCGCCGCAGCTGGTCACGTGCGACGTCTCGTTCATCTCCGTGACGCTCGCCCTGCCGCCGGCGCTCGCGCTCGCCGCGCCGGGCTGGGAGGCGCTCGTGCTCGTCAAGCCGCAGTTCGAGGCGGGTAAGAGGGAGGCGCCGAAGGGCGTGGTGCGCGACCCGGAGGTGCGCCGCCGCGTCGTGCTCGCCGCGGCCGGGGCGCTGCTCGCGAGCGGGGCGGAGCCGAGGGGCGTCGTAGACTCGGGTCTGCCGGGCCCCAAGGGAAACCATGAGTACGTCCTCCACCTCGTCCACCGCGAGCGGCCGCAGCTCCCAGCCGACTTCGCACGCTGGGTCGACGATGCCGTCGGTTGAGCGCGCGGCGCTCGTGACGATCGAGCGCGACGGCGTCGAGCGCGCGCTCGCGCGCGCACGTGCGGTGGCGGAGGAGTGCGGCGTCGAGATCGTCGACGGCGACGACGCAGACATCGCGATCGTCCTCGGCGGCGACGGAACGATGCTGCGCGCGCTCGCGCGCTTCCTCGGCACCGGCGTGCCGGTGATCGGCGTCAACTACGGCCGCGTCGGGTTCCTGACGGCGATCGGCGCGGACGATCTCGAGACGGGCGTCCGCCGAGTGTTCCGCGGCGAGTACCGCACGATGCAGCTCGCGACGCTCGAGGTGCGGCTCGACGGCGAGAGGCGCGCCGCGGTGAACGACGTCGTCGTCGCCGGGGGGACGCCCGGCCGGATCATCGAGCTCGGCTACTCGATCGGCGGCGAGGAGCTGGGCCACCAGCCGTGCGACGGGCTGATCTGCGCGACGCCGACCGGCTCGACGGCGTACAACCTGTCGAACGGCGGTCCGGTGCTCGTGTGGGGGCTCGAGGCGATGGCGATCACCTTCATCGCGCCGCACGCGCTCGTCATCCGGCCGCTCGTGATCCCGCGGGGGCCCGATGTGACGATCACGAACCTCACGCCGAATGTCGAGACGGCAGTGCTGGTGGACGGCGCGGCCGTCGGCAAGCTGGCCCACGGCGAGCAGACGACCGTGCGCGTGGGCGACCAGCACTGCGTGCTCGCAACGCTGCCCGAGGTCACCTTCTTCACCCGGTACGCCGCGACGTTCGGGCGCTAGGACAGCTTTCAGGCCTCAGCCGTTCTCCGCCAGCCAGGCCTTCGCGATGCGCTTCGGCACGCGGCACAGCCAGGCGTCGACCACGAGGTCGCGCAGCTCGTCACGGCTCAGTTGTGCGAGGTCCGGGATGCGGAGCAGCACGCCGGGATAGCCGTTCCAGTGCGGGGTCGTGAAGAAGATCCCGCGCGGGTCGGCGAGCTGGAGCTCCTTCGACTCCGGACCGTCGACACGGAACACGAGCACGTCGTCGAGAGGCTCGCCCGTCTCCGGATCGACCGCGTCCTTCCGTCGCTTCCGGTGGAAGCAGAAGTACTTGCCGTTCACGGTGTAGGTCGGGCGCCCGTCCTCGGCGAGCTCCTTGGCCGCCTCGGGCATGCCGAGGGCGAGCTCGTCGAGGTCGCGCAGCGTCGCCATGTGCAGGGTCTACCACGGACGATGATTCCGACGGGAGCCCTCCCTACCATGGTGGCGTGCTCCGGTCCCTGCGCATCTCGAACCTCGTCCTCATCCGCGAGGCGGAGCTCGCCTTCGACCCGGGTCTGAACGCGATCACCGGCGAGACCGGCGCCGGCAAGACGATCCTCACGAACGCGGTCGGCCTGCTGCTCGGCTCGCGCGGCGAGGCCGCGCTGATCGGCGCCGCCGGGGACGAGGCCTACGTGGAGGCCGAGTTCGACGGCGCCGACGACGAGACGCTCGGCGCGCTCGCCGAGCTGCGGCCCGACGGCGAGGACGGCGTCGTGCTCGCGCGGCGGATCTTTGCCGACGGACGCACGCGGGCCTATGCCTGGGGGAGAAGCGCAGCCCGCGAGGACGTCGCCGCGGCGGCCGAGGCGCTGATCGCGATGAGCGGCCAGTTCGAGCAACGCCGCCTCGCGAAGCCGGCCTACCAGCGAGGCGTGCTCGACGCGTTCGCCGGCGTCGACGTGCGCGAGGCCGCGCGCGCGTGGCGCGACCTCCACGCTGCGCGCCGCGCCTACGACGAGCTCACGCGCGACGCCGACGCTGTCCAGGCGCGGCTCGAAGAGCTGCGCGTCCTCGCCGC
>JABFWJ010000397.1 GCA_013362295.1 Thermoleophilia bacterium | reverse complement strand
CGCCAATCGGGATCCCAGATCGACTTGAACTCCCGGAACGCCTCGACGAGCTCGTCGCCGTACATCTTCGGCAGGAGCTCGGCGCGCGACTGGCCGTCGCCGTGTTCGCCGGAGAGCGAGCCGCCGAGCTCGAGCACGAGATCGGACGCCTCGTCGAGGAACCGGCGGAACGCTGCGATCCCGTCGCGGGTGACGAGGTCGAAGTTCCAGCGCGCGTGGATGCATCCCTGCCCATAGTGGCCGTAGAGCGCGCTCTCGTACCCGTACCGGCCGGCGAGCGCGCGCAGCCGGCGCAGGTACTCACCGAGGCGCTCCGGCGGCACCGCCGAGTCCTCCCACCCCTCGTAGGTGTCCGGCTTCCCCGGGATGAAGGCGGTCGCGCCGAGGCCGGCCTCGCGCACCTTCCAGATGTGCTGCTCGCGCGAGTCGTCGTCGTAGAGCTTGAAGCCGATCGGTGCGTCGCGCTCCCTGCGCAGGTCGGCAACCAGCTCGTGCGCGAGCTCGTCGGCCTCCTCCTTCGTCGCGCCTCCGAACTCGACGAGCAGCCAGCCGCCGCCGTCGGGGAGCAGCGTCAGGTCCTCGCGATGGATCCCAACGACCGTCATGTCCTGCACGAGCGTCTCGTCGACGCCCTCGATCGCGAGCGGCTTGTGCTCGCGGACGAGCTCGATGTGGTCGGCCGCGCGCGCGCAGTCCTCGTAGCCGACGACGAGCAGCGAGCGCGCCGGCGGGCTCGGGATCAGCTGCACCGTCGCCTCGAGAATCGTCACGCACGTCGACTCCGTCCCGACGCGCGCGCGCGCGACTTCGAATCCGTTCTCCGGCAGCAGCTCGTCGAGGTTGTAGCCGGAAACGCGCCGCGGCATCCGCGGATAGCGCGCGCGGATCAGGTCGCCGTAGCGGTCGGCGAGCGTGCGCAGCTGCGCGGCGATGTGTCCCGGCACGCCCTCGCCGCCGCGACCGATCCGGAGACGCTCGCCACGGTAGGTCACCGCGTCGAGCGCGATCACGTTGTCCGAGCAGCGCGGGCCCGGCCCGTGGAACTCGCTCATCACCGAGTGGGTGCCGCACGAGTTGTTGCCGAGCATCCCCCCGAAGGTGCAGTGGGTGTGGGTCGACGGATCAGGTCCGAAGGTCAGCTCGTGCTGCAGCTCGGCGGGACGACGCAGGGCGTCGAGGATCAAGCCCGGCTGCACCCGTGCGACCCGACGGTCTGCGTCGAGCTCGACGATGCCGTTCAGGTATTTCGAGAAGTCGAGCATGACGGCCGTGTTCGTGGTCTGCCCGGCGAGGCTCGTGCCGCCGCCGACCGAGAGCACGGGCGCGTCGTGGCCGCGGCACACCTCGAGCGCCGCAACGACGTCGTCGAGCGTGCGTGGGATCACAACGCCGATCGGCAGCTGGCGGTAGTTCGATCCGCCTGCGGCGTAGAGCGCGCGGTCGCCGTTCGAGAACCGCACCTCCCCCGTGACGACAGACCGCAGATCGTCGGCGAGCCGGCGCACGTCGAGAGTCAGATCGCCGACCGGCCTCGTGCGCGCATCCGGAACGGGCTTGACCGGAACCCTCATGCGGCCCAGCGCTCCGCATCGGCGCGCTTGAGCTCGAGCCCGTGACCGGCCCGCGAGCGGTCCGGATGCAGGGCGCCGCCGCGCGGCTCGAGCACTCCGTCGAAGAGCAGCCGCTCGACCCGCACGTGGTCGTGGAACCACTCGAGGTGCCTGAGCCGCGCGAGCGCTGCGAACGGATGCGCAGCCGCGGCCGGCGCGCAGTGGGCCGACACGTCGATGCCGTGCGCGTCGGCCAGCCCGGCGACGGTGAGCAGCCCGGTCACGCCCCCACAGCGGGTCACGTCCGCCTGCAGGCAGTCGACGGCGCCGATCAGGTTCACGAAATCCCGTGGCACGTATGCGTACTCGCCGGCCGCGACCTCGAGCGGAGCATGCTCGCGCACGAGACGAAGGCCGTCGAGATCCGACGAGGCCACGGGCTCCTCGAACCAGGTCACATCCCACTCGGCGGCGTACCGCTCGGCCCAGCGGAGCGCGCGCTTCGCGGTGAAGGCCCCGTTGGCGTCGACGTAGAGCTCGGCGGTTCCGATCGCTGCGCGGGCTGCGCCGAGGCGCGCCGGGTCCGCGGCGGGATCGCGGCCGACCTTCATCTTGACGCGCGGGATGCCGTCCGCCACCCAGCCGCCGAGCTGGTCGGCGACGCGCTCGGGCGAGTACGAGCAGAAGCCGCCGGAGCCGTAGAGCGGCACCTCGTCGTGCACGCGTCCGACGAGGTCGCAGAGCGGGAGGTCGAGGAGTCGCGCCTTCAGGTCCCAGAGCGCGAGATCGACGGCCGACAGCGCCTCGAACCCGAGGCCGGGACGGCCGGCGTTCCGCAGCGCTTCGCCCAGCGCGCGCGCAACGGCCTGCGGCGCCAGCGCATCGGCGCCGAGCACGACTTCGCGCAGCTGCTGCTCGACGAGCTGTCCGGCGGCGGCAGGCGCATACGTGTAGCCGAGCCCTCGTGTGCCGCCGCCGGCCGCTTCGACGACGACAACGGACGTCGAATCCCATTCGAGCGTCCCGTCCGACTCCGGCTCCTCGGTCGGGATCTCGAAGACCTGCGTCGTCAGGCGATCGACGACCGTCGTCATCGACCAGGCAGGAACTCCGCCAGCTTCTGACGGAAGCTCTGCGCGATCAACTGACGCGTGTTCGGATCGCCGTGGCGGATCGCGCTCAGCATCGCGCGTGCCTGCTCGAGTGTGATGTGCGGAGGCAACGGAGGGACTTCGGGATCGACGATCGCCTCGACGAGCGCGGGGCGGTCGGCGGCGAGCGCCCGGTCCCAGGCGTCGCCGACGAGCTCCGGTTCGTCGACGCGGATCCCCTCGAGCCCGACCAGCTCTGCATAGCGCGCGTACGGGAAGTCGGGCAGCGACTGCGACGCCTCGTACTTCGGATCGCCCTCCATGGCGCGCTGCTCCCACGTCACCTGGTTGAGATCGTCGTTGTGGAGCACGAGGACGATCAGCCGCGGGTCGCTCCACTCGCGCCAGTGCCGCGAGATGGTGATCAGCTCGTTCATGCCGTTCATCTGGAACGCGCCGTCGCCGACGAGCGCGATCGCGACTCGGTTCGGATGTGCGAACTTGGCGGCGATCGCGTACGGGATCCCCGGTCCCATCGTCGCGAGCGTCCCAGACAGCGACGCCATCATCCCGCGGCGGATCTTGAGGTCCCGCGCGAACCAGTTCGCGGAGGAGCCCGAGTCGGCGCTGAGGATGCAATCGTCGGGCAGCCGCCGCGACAGCTCCATGAACACGCGCTGCGGGTTGATCGGGTCGGCCTCCTGCGTCGCGCGCGCTTCCATCAGCTTCCACCAGTCCTGCACCCACCCCTCGATCTGCTCGCGCCAGGCGCGGTTCTCCTTGCGCCGCAGGTGCGGCATCAGCGCGCGCAGCGTTTCCTTCGCGTCGCCGACGAGGTTCACGTCCATCGGGTAGCGGATGCCGATCAACCGGCCGTCGATGTCGATCTGCACCGCCTTGGCCTTGCCTTCCTCGGGCAGGAATTCCGAGTACGGGAAGCTCGACCCGACCATCAGGAGCGTGTCGCAGTCCTGCATCAGCTCCCAGCTCGGTTTCGTGCCGAGCAGGCCGATCGAGCCGGTCACGAACGGCAGGTCGTCCGGCAAGGCCGCTTTGCCGAGCAGCGCCTTCGCGACGCCCGCCCCCAGCAGCTCCGCAACCTCGATCACCTCGTCCGCCGCGTGCAGCGCACCTTGCCCGATCAGCATCGCGACGCGCTCGCCCGCGTTCAGAATTTCCGCGGCGCGCTCGAGCTCACCCGCCGGAGGCAGGACGACCGGCCGTGCGTAGCCGACGCCGGAATGGATCGTGCCGTGCGCATGGGGCGGCGCCTCGACCGCGGGCAGCTCGCCGAGATCGTTCGGGACGATGATGCACGTCACCGTTCGCTGGTCGAGCGCGATCCTGACCGCGCGGTCGACGAGGTGGCGGATCTGCTCCGGCATGGTCGCCGTCTCGACGAACTCGTGTGCGACGTCCTTGAAGAGGTTCTGCAGGTCGACCTCCTGCTGGTATGCGCCGCCGAGCGCCGTCCGGGCCTGCTGACCGACGATCGCGACGACGGGCTGGTGGTCGAGCTTCGCGTCGTAGAGGCCGTTCAGCAGGTGGATCGCACCCGGCCCGGACGTCGCGAGGCAGACGCCGACCTCGCCCGTGAACTTCGCGTGGCCGCAGGCCATGAACGCGGCCATCTCCTCGTGGCGCACCTGGATGAACCGCGGCGAGCCGTTCGCGCGGTCCAGCGCGCCCATGATCGCGTTGATCCCGTCCCCGGGATAGCCGTAGATCCGGCGCACGCCCCACTCGCTGAGCCGCGCGATCAGGTGATCGGAGACGAGCTCGGCCATCAGCCGTCGTCTTCCCGTCCCGGCGACCGACGAAAACATCGGGCGCCCGCCCGGGACCGGGCGGGCGCCCGAAGGGACCGAGCTACGCGGGAGCGCCGGACACGCGGCGGAGCGCGGCCGCAGCGTCGCCGAGCAGGCCGATGTCGGCCAGCGGCTGCACTTCCATGTTCGAGAGGCCGAAGAGCGGTGCGCCGGTCGCGAGCCGGTGCAGGTCCTCACCGGATTCGGCGTTCACGATCGCGACGCCGCCGCCGCCCTGCGCGAACGTGTAGGCGGCGTCGAACGTGCCGTCCGCGAGGTTGTCCTGGATCCAGTCGCGCTGCGCGAGCAACATGCCTGCGACTACGTCCGGCGGAATCGGAACGCCGTCGCGCCGGCGCGTGATGACGAGGTACTTCATGAGCCTCCTCCTTGTCGCCGGGGCGAGCCTACGCCCGGCCCTTTCGCATTGCAAACGCGCGATTGCGTAAGATGCAGTCACGAGAGGCAGGCACGGGGCACGTCGTTCGAGTTCACTCCGAAGACCACCACGAAGCTGGAGGAACGACGTGAAGTTACTCGGAAGGGCGGTACTGGCGGCTGCGGTCGTCGCGCTCGTGGCGACAGGTTCGGCGGCGCTCGCCGATCACGGGAAGAAAGACCGCGCGGCGGCGAAGGTCTTCACGCTCACACCTTCGACGCCCAAGAACAACCCGGAGGGCGTTGCGGCCGGCGGCGGCCGCACGTTCTTCGTCGGAGCGACCGGCGACGGCACGATCTACCGCGGTACGACCGACAATCTGACAGTGCCGGAGTTCATCCCCGGCGCGGCGGGCAAGTCTGCGGTCGGCATGAAGGTCTTCCGCGGGCGGCTGTACGTCGCCGGCGGCGGGACCGGCAAGATCGTCGTCTACGACATCGCGACGAAGCAGCAGGTCGCGTCGTTCGACACGGGAGCGGGCGGCTTCCTGAACGACCTGGTCGTCATGCACAACGGCGACGTCTTCGTCACCGACTCGTTCCGGCCGGTGCTCTGGCACGTCACCGCGGCACAGGTGACCGCGGGATCGGGGACGCCGGAGCAGATCTCGGTCGCGCCGGAGATCACGTTCACCCCGGCTGGGACGTTCAACCTGAACGGGATCGTCTCGCGCGGCGACGGCCGGCTGATCGTCGTGCAGTCGAGCACCGGCAAGCTGTTCCGAATCGACCTCGGAGCGACAGCAGCCTCGCGGCATATCCAGCAGATCGACGCACCCTCGCTGCCGGGCGGAGACGGGCTGCTGCTCGACCGCGGGCGGTTGATCGTCGTCCAGGGCAGCCCCGCACAGCTCAGCTTCCTCAAGCTGAAAGGCGGCGGCTCGCGCGCACAGCTCGTCGAAACCCGCACCGATCCGGCGCTCCGCGGGCCCTCGACGGTCGCCCGCGTGCACAAGCTGCTCCTCGTCGTGAATGCGGACTTCACGACGAGCACGCTGCCGTTCACCGTCTCCGGGCTCCCCCGGAACGGCAAGCACGGCTGACCCGACGAGGAGGCGGCGCGGCGCGAACCGCGCCGCCTCTTCTCAGCTGTGCTCGCCGCTGACGAGCGCCAACAGGCTGTCGTGCTCCTCGCGGCAGGCCGGGCAGCCGTCGAAGTGCGCGCGCAGCCCGGGAAGCGCCGCATCGGCGTCGGCGCCGGCGACTTCGAGCTCGACATAGCGATCGAGCTGTTCGAAGCAGGCGTCGCATCCGACCTCGGGCTCGGCCGGCCCGAGGAGCCGTCCGAGCGCCTGTTCGAGCTCCGGGTGCTCCATCACGTTTCCTCCAGCCAACTGTCGAGGGAAAAACCACGTTCGTCGAGATGCCGACGCAGCTTCTGACGCGCGTCGTGCAATGTCTTGTAGAGCGCATTGCGGTTGGTGCCCAGACGCTCCGCGAGCACGTCGATCGGAACCCCGTTCAGCGCGAGCGCGACGAGCACGCGCCGCTGATGCGGCGTCAGCGCGTCTTCGATTCCCTGCTCGACGGCCCGCAGGAGCACGCTCTGCTCAGCTTCGGCGTCCGGTTCGAGGCCGCTGCTCGCGAACAACGTCCACGACTCCGGCTCGAGCGGCAGTTCGCGGCCCTGCCAGGCACGCCTTCTGAGCTTGACCGCCGCCTCGAGCAGCGCGAACTTGTAGGCCCACGTCGTGAAGCGGCTGGCGCCGCGAAAGTCGTCGAGTCGGCGGAGGACGCTCATCGTCGCGTCGTCGGCGGCCTCGTTGGCGATGTCGTCGAGATCGCCGCCGCGCAGGTGCGGAAGCGTCGGGCGCCGTCTCGCAACTTCGAAGCGCGCCGCGCGAAGGAGGAGCGCGTGCAGGCGTGCGATCGCCTCGTCGCGCGGCGCCCCGGTTGCCTTGAGCGAGGCGATCCATTCGCGCGACTCCGCGTCGAGCGTCGCCGAGACCAGAGGCTTCATGCGCCGCACCGTAGCGGCGCGCGAGGCCGGTCCCATCTCGTTTCTGGTCGCAACCTGCATGAGCTCGAGGAGTTGGTGTCTCGCTCGGGGCACCTCTTACGTCCGTATCCGCGGACCCGGTTCGGGCAGGGTCCTCTCGCCCGCTTGCCGTTCGTCTCAGAGGAGACCAAGCTCCACGACGAGGAGGAAGAACGATGAAGTACGTGCTGTTGATCCACCAGGGCAGCACACCGCTGCCCGGATCGCCCGAGTGGGATCGCCTGTCCGAGGACGAGCAGAAGGCCGTCTACAGCGCCTATCAGGGGATCAACGGGACTCCCGGCGTCAGCCCCGGCCTCGGGCTCGCGTCCCCCGAGACGGCGACGACGGTTCGCGTGCAGGACGGCAAGACGCTGACGACGGACGGGCCGTTCGTCGCGGTCAAGGAGGCGCTCGGCGGCTGGCTCGTGTACGACGCCGACGACCTCGACGCCGCGATCGAGCTCGCCTCGCGCGTTCCGGCCGCGCGCATGGGCGGCGGAGTGGAAGTGCGCCCGGTCAAGGAGTACTAGCGATCAGCCTCGAGCAGGTCTTCCGCGACGAGTGGGGCCGCGTGCTCGCGGCGCTCATCGGCTTCCTCGGCGACTTCGAGCTCGCCGAGGAAGCCGCCCAGGACGCCTTCGCCGTCGCAGCCGAGCGCTGGCCGCGTGAGGGGACGCCGGCCGCCCCGCGTGCCTGGCTCGTGACGACGGCGCGCAATCGGGCGATCGACCGCATCCGCCGTGATCGCACGCTCGCAACGAAGACGCGCTTGCTCGAGGTCCCGGAGGCGACGGAGGACGAGATGGACGAGACGACGATTCCGGACGAGCGGCTCGAGCTCGTCTTCACCTGCTGTCACCCCGCGCTCGCGCTCGACGCGCAGGTCGCGCTCACGCTGCGGACGCTCGGCGGACTGACCGTGGAGGAGATCGCCCGCGCCTTCCTCGTCCCCGAGGCGACGATGGCCAAGCGGCTCGTCCGCGCGAAAGCGAAGATCAGGGCGGCGGGGATCCCGTTCCGAGTGCCACCCGCGCACCTGCTCCCCGACCGGCTCGCCGCCGTGCTCGCGGTCGTCTACCTGATCTTCAACGAAGGCTACGGCGGGCGCGGCGACCTCGCTGCCGAGGCGATCCGGCTCGCACGCGCGCTCGCCGAGCTGATGCCCGACGAGCCAGAGGTGCATGGACTGCTGGCGCTGATGTTGATCAACGACGCACGCCGTGAGGCGCGCATCGCCGACGGGACCGTCGTCCTCCTCCGCGATCAGGACCGATCGCTCTGGGACAACGCGCAGATCGAGCTCGGATGTACGACGCTCGACCGCGCACTGGCGCTCGGCGGCCGCGGCCCGTACGTCCTGCAGGCGGCGATCGCGGCGTTGCACGTCGACGAGCCACAGGACTGGTCGCAGCTCGCGGCGCTGTACGGCGAGCTCGCCGCCCTCACAGGCTCGCCCGTCGTGGAGCTGAACCGTGCGGCGGCGGTTGCCGAAGCGGGAGACGTCGAGGCCGCGCTCCGGCTCGTCGACGGTCTCGAGCTCGACGGCTATCACTACCTGCACGCGACACGCGCGGAGCTCCTGCGCCGGCTCGACCGCGTCGAGGAGGCGCGCGCGGCGTACGACCGCGCCCTGGCACTCGTCCACTCGGACGCGGAGCGGCGCTTCCTCGAGCGCCGGCTCGCCGAATTGCTATGAGGTCGGCTCCGGCGGCGGCCATTGCCGGACCACCACAATCCATGCCCGAGCGTCCAGTGCGGTTCCGAATGATCCTCCTCTGTGCGGTGGCGCTGGTCGCCGCCGACTCGTCGATCGTCGTACTCGCGCTGCCGGAGCTGCTGACGCGGTTCGGCAACTCGATCTCCGCCACCGCGTGGACGATCACCGGCTTCAACTCGGCCGCTGCGATCACTGCGCTGCTCGTCTACTTGCTTCGCTCGCGGTCGCGTGCGCGGACGCTGCTCCTCGGCGGGCTCGTGCTGTTCACCGCGGCGACCGTCGCATGTGCTGCCGCGACGTCGCTGGCGTTCCTGATCGAGTGCAGGGTCGTTCAAGGTGCCGGCGCGGGCCTCGTGCTCGCCGGCGCGGTGATCGAGCTGGGGCCGGCCCCGGCGGCGTCCGCGACGACCGTCGGCCTGGCGCTCGGCCCGGCGCTCGGCGGCGCCCTGACGCAGGCCTTCAGCTGGCGCGCGATCTTCATCGCCCAGCTGCCGTTTGTCGGCGCAGCGATCGTGCCGGCGGCGCGGGCGACGCGCCGGACGGCCGAGACGCGCACGGCCCGCCTGCGCCCGAGAGAAACCGCGGCGCTCGTGTTCGCCTCGGCGGCGCTCGTCGGCGCGCTGTTCCTGGCGGTGCTGTTGATCGTCGAAGGCCACGGGCTCTCCCCGATCTCGGCCGCCGCCGTCGTGTCGCTGCTGCCCGTGGCGGGTCTGCTCGCACCGCGCTTCTCCGACGCGTCGCCTCCGTTCGGGCTCGGCGTTCTCGCGGCCGGCCTGGCGCTGCTGATGCTCGCGACGGGCTCACTCGTCCTCGTCGCAGTTGCGCTGGCCGCCTGCGGCATCGGGCTCGGCCTCTCGCTGTCCTTCCTCGGCGAACGGGCCGCGCTGCCCGGCGTGGCCGCACGTCACGCAGGGGTCGTCCTCGGGCTGGCGCTGATCGCGCCGCTCGTCGCGCACGACGTCTCCGTCAACGCACGCCGGGCCGAGCTGGACGGTGCGGCGCTCGTCGCCCGTGCGCATCTTCCGCTGCTGACGAAGGTCGGCGTCGGAGCCGCCCTCTACGTCAAGGTGAAGCGGACCCGCCAGGGTCGTCTGCCCGACTTTCGTCGGGTCTTCGACACGGCACGGCGCCTCTCGCCGGGCGCCGCACCGGAGCTGACCGCGCTCGAGCACCGCCTCGTTCGAACGGAGCGGGACGCGGTCGCGTCCGCCTTCGCGCGGTCGTTCGGCGTCTCGAGCGTACTCGCCGTGCTCGCGTTCCTCGCGCTGCTCGCGCCGGCGCCTCACGCACGCAACGCGGGCGCCGACTGAGCGACGACGGGCCGCGGCCCGCGCTTCGCCCTCCAGATCGCGAGCGCATACAGCACGGCGGCGCCGAGAACGATCAGGCCCCACGCGACGCTGACGGTCGGCCGGATCACGCCCGGCACGAGCCAGTTCGTCCAGCCCCGTTTGACAACCTGCTCGTCCCAGCCGTCGTTCACCAGGTTCCCGACCGCGTACGCGACAAGCAGCGCGAGATAGAGGCCGAGCCCGAGGCGGAGCCCGCGGCGCTGCACGCTCGGGACGACGCGCGACAGCAGCAGCGCACCGAGGAGCAGCAGCAGCGCGTCGAGCCCGTGATGGTGTCCGTGGTGCACGGTCGGCACGACCGTGCTCACGGTCGGCGTCTCTCGCTCGATCTTGCCGGTCTGGTAGACGCGGCCCAGTAGCGGGACGCCGTCCAGGAAGAATCCGAGCTCGGCCGCGAGCCACGGGAGGCTGACGACGACGGCGAGGAACGCAACCGCGGCACGCACGCGATCCCCGGACTGACGCGGCGACCACGTCGAACCGCCCAGCTGCAGACGCGTGACGACCGTAAGCGCACAGGCGGCGAGCACGCCGAGCGCGGCGATCGCGTTTGACGGCTTTGCGTCGAGGTTCGCCTGGTCGACCACTCCGGGCCAGAACACCGCCGCGCAGAGGACGAGCGCGGCGACGGCGGCCGCCGTCGTGACCCGGCGCGCCAGCCGGTCGGCGACGACGGCCAGCACCGCGATCGCAACGAGTGCCGTCGAGTAGTTCGAGAAGACGAGCACGCGGCTCGCGCCGCCTTCGAGCCCGCTCCCGGAGACGTGGTACAGCTCGCGCGGCGGGAGACGTGCGTAGGTCACGAACATGGCGATCGCGTCGGCGACGAACAGCACCCAGACGATGCCGACCTCGGGTGGAAACGACCGGTTTGCGTCGCCCGAGCCCATCTCTTTCCGTCGATCCAGGCGCTACGACCCCATCTGCATCATCCCGTGGCCGGGAATGGTGAGCGCCGGGACCGCGTCGGGCGCCACGAGCAGCAGCACGCCGAGCGCGAGGAGGATGCCGGCGGTGCCGTAGGTCGCGACGCGACGCCACGGAACGGTCTTCTCGGCCCCGATCAGCGCCGCGACGAACGCCATCCACGCGACGCTCATGATCCCGAGCGCGAAGAGGGACGCCATCAACGCCCAGCAGCAGCCGACACACCACGCGCCGTTCTTCGCGCCCATCCGCACGGCCCCGGTACGGCCGCCGCGCCAGGAGCCGAGCAGGAATCCGAGCGGACTGCGGCACTTTCCGAGGCAAACGTTCTTGAGCGGCGTCAGCTCGTAGACGGCTGCCGCGACGAGTGTGCCGCCCGCGACCCACCGGCCCGCGCGATCCCACGCAAGGACGTCACCCACGATCCGCCGTCCCGAACCGGCGAGTGCGAAGGCGAGCACGCCCGCGCCTGCCCAGGTTGCGAGATAGCCCGCCGCGAAGAGCAGCGGCGAGAGCGGTGAACGCTCCTTCGTCATGCGCGCATAGAGCGCCACCGTCGGCGCCACCGACGGCAACATCATCGCGGCCATCATCACAACCCAGACCCCGAGGAACCAGCCGAGCGTGCCGAGCGCGGTCCAGGGTCCGCCGTCCATGCCCCGCATCCGGTCGGCCGTCAGCCACCAGCCCGCGCCCGCCAGCCCGAACAGCAGGGCGACGAGCCCGAGCCGCGTGCGCGCGGCGGCGAGCGCCGGCGTGAGACCCGTGGTCACCGGCTCACGCCGCCCAGGAGAACTCCGACGTCGAGAGGCCGGTCTTGCCTTCGTACTCGATGCCGAAGGCGTTGATCCGCGAGCGCGTCGCCTCCGCGATCGTCAGATCGGGCGCCACCGGGTGGAACATGCCGTTGAAGCGCACCGGCTCACCGGTCTCGATGCCGAACGGCACGATGTCCTGGATCTCGAAGTCGATCACGTCCCCGACGCGTACCCGGTGACGCAGACCGTCGTCGTCGACCTCGATCGACGCCCGCTCGACGCCGAGCATCTCGCCGACGAGCGGACCGAGCGCACCCATCGGCCCCCCGAGCTGCCCGCTGAAGACCTGGACCAGCTTGTCCGCCTGCTCCTCCGTCGCGCGCTCGTCGATGAACACTCCGAGCCGCCAGTTCCCCTCGGTCATGACCTTCGGCGTGTCCGCGATGGCGACGACCTTGAGCCCGGCGATGTCCGTGCCCTCGACCTCGCCTTCGCGGATGTTGAAGGCGAGGACAACGCGGCAGAAGTCGTATGTGGCGCCGTGATCGAAGGTCGCGTTGCACGGACAGATGAGATCGCAGGAGCACGTCTCGACGTAGCTCCCCTTCAAGCTCCAGGCCATCGAGCTCCTCCTCTTGGTAGAAGGAGCCGATTCTCCGGTTCCGCGGGGACCACGTCAACTCGTACGCCCCAGCTCCGCGGGTTGATCCGGCGCGTCTCAATCATCTTTCCC
>JABFWJ010000241.1 GCA_013362295.1 Thermoleophilia bacterium | reverse complement strand
GGCGAGCGAGCGGAGCAGCGCCGCTCCCTCGGTCCCCTGCCGGTCCTCGCCGTGCTCCGGCCGGAGCTCGGCGTCGAGTCCGCGCGCACGCGCGAGCGGCTCGACCGTCTCCACGCAGCGGCGTGCGGGGCTCGTCAGGATGCGCTCGATCCGGAACGGCGTCAGACGCTCGACGAGGCCGAGCGCCTGCGCACGCCCGCGCTCGTCGAGTGGGCGGTCAGCGTCGTCGCCGGTCCACTCGTCGCGGTTTCCCGCCGAGGCGTGGCGTACGAGCAGCGTCACGACGGCTCGCCCGCGCCCGGCCGCGGGCTCCATTCGGGCTCCCAGAGCCGGAAGCCACCGCGGAACGCGTTCTCGTTGTCTCCACGCCGGGAGTTCGGAGGCAATTCGTCCAGATGCTTGACGCCGCCCCCGCCGATCACGACGTAGTCCGGCTCCATCGCCGCGGACAGCCGCTCGACGACGTCGAAGACCGCCTCCGTCCATTTCTTCTTCCCACGCCGTTCGAGCGCCCGCTCGCTCACGTAGTCCTCGAACGTCTTCTTCCTGTACGGCAGGTGCCCGAGCTCGAGCGGCTCGACGACGCCGTCGACGATCAGCGCCGATCCGAGCCCCGTGCCGAGGCCGAGGAACAGCATGCGCCCGCCGTCGTAGCTGCCGATCGCCTGCATCACCGCATCGTTCACGACCTTCGTGGGCTTCCCCAGTGCGCGCTCGAAGTCGAAGCCGACCCAGCCCTCCCCGAGGTTGACCGGTTCGGCGATCACCTTGCCGCCGCGGATCGGCGTCGGCACGCCGACACTGGCGACGTCCCAGGACCACCCGTCCGCCGCCGCGCGTACACCCTCGACCATCTGCTCCGGCGTCAGATCCGGGCCGGAGTCGAATCGCCGCGGCTCGCTCTCGCCCGAGACCAGCAGCTTCACGTGCGAGCCGCCGACGTCGATCGCGAGCACCTTCTGCCCGTCGGCCACGAGTCGGCGTCGTCGAGTCAGCCGACGACGGGCCGTCGTGCCCGCAACGCGCCACGCACGACGTGGGCGCTGCGCGCACGCGCGCGGCGGCGCTTGCGCTCGAGCGCGCCGCCTCGCAGGTCGACGTGATGATGGGTCTTCGTCCTGGTCACCGTCACCGCACGCGCGATCAAAGCAGGTTGGCAGGACCTCGTGCAGCGAGTGCGTGTGAACGAATGGTGACGGTCAGCGGACGAGCGCCCGTCGGCCCCGGTCGAGTGCCAGGTCGAGCGCACGCGGGAAGTCCCGGCGCCGTTCGCGGCGGATCCGGCACTGCCGCTCGACCAGTCTCCCGGCTGCGAGCGCGTGGGTCGTCCCGCCGACGCGGCGCACTTCGTCCTCCGCGACGACTGCGTCCTGGTGCTCGCCGATCACGTCTTGAAGCGACTTGAGCGCGTCGAGGTAGCGAGCAAGCTTCTTGCCGCTGCGGCCGACCGCGGCCAGCTCGGCGGCGTAGCGCGCGCGTTTGGCGCGGATGCGCAAGGCGTGCAGCTCGTCGTCGGGTGGATCGGCGGGCAGCCGGCGGGCGGCGCGGTCGAGCTTGCGCAATGCGGCCGCAGCGAGCGGGCGGAGCGCCGGGGCGTCCAGGTTCGGCAGCGACGCCACCGCGGCCGCGAAGGCGTCCAGGAGGGCGAAGTACCGCTCGTCGGCGAGCGCCGCGAGCATCGCGTCGTGCACGCGCTCGCGTTTCTCCTCGAGGGCCGCCACGATCGACTCGCCGCCCGGCGCATCGGGCCCCAGCGTCTGGACCTCGGCGCGCAGGTTCGCCAGCAGCACGTCGAGGTCGCGCACGGGTGCGAGGACGCCCGCGAGCCACTTCAGCTCCTCGGCCAGCGGTGCCAGGGCGGCTCCGAGCAGCGGCCGCGTCGCGCGGACGATCGCGCGGGTTCGCCGCGTCGCTACACGAAAGCGGTGCAGGTCCTCGGGATCGTCCCCGAGCCGCACGCCCGGATCGTGCCGTTCCAGCTCGTGCAGTTGCGCCGCGAGGAGATGCCGTACCTGCTCGAGCGTCGTGGCTCCGGCCGGCGGCGACGCCTCGACCGGCACGTCGAGGACGCGCAGGATCTTCGCGCGCCCGTCCGACCGCTTCGCGCCGGCCTTGCGCAGGATGCGACCGAGCTTCTCGAGGTCGGCGGGCTCGCCCTCGACCAGCTCGATCTCCAGCTCGACGAAGGTTCCCAGCGACTTCTGCCCTTCGAGGATGTCGACGGCGTCGACCGTCACGTCCGCGACGGGATGGTCGGCGCCGCCGACCCGGACGCCTGAACGCCGCGTGCGCAGCGTCGCCACCGACTCGAGACCGCCGTGGCGCAGGTGCGCGGCGAGGAGCGCGCGCAGCTCGTCGGGCGGGCCTCCGGGACCCCCCGGTGCGGCGATCTCGGCCCGGCCGTCGTCGCGGGGCAGCTTCAGCTGCCAGCTCGAGAGCCCGTGCTCGACACGGCGACGGAGCGTGATCCCGGCCCGGGCCAGCGACCGCGTCGTTGTGTCGTAGTAGGTCGACGTGAAGACCCGGGCGTCCAGCCGGTCGCCGTCGAGCCGCGGCAGCACGAAGTCGTCCGGCGGCTCCAGCTTCAGCTCGCGCTCGATCGAGGTCTCCACGCGAGGATCCTAGGCGCAGGCGCCGTTCACATGTGTGACAGACGGCCCGGAGTCCCCTACCCTCCGGGCCGGTCTGTCCCTTTCCCCCAAGCGACCGTGAAGCGGGCTCGTCGTGCGGAGCGCGGCGGTCGCTCCCAACCTACGGAGGGCGTGCCGGCCGGGGGGTTACAGAGCGGAGACGGTTCGGCGTCGGGGTGGCGGCAGGCCCTTCCGTCGCGGGCCGAGCGGCCTCACGATCCCCGCAATGAGCATGCTCGCGGTCGTCGCCCACCGTGTCACGCCGACCAACACCCGCCTCGGGACGGTGCTCACTCCCGCGCAGGCCGTCGCGCGTCTCGGCCGTGGGGACATCGCGATCGGCCGCCTCGATGTGCTCCCGACGCTCGACGGGATCGAGCCGGGGCTCTGGGCGCTCGAGCGGCTCGCCGCAGCCGGCGTGACGGTCCTCAACGGGCGGCGCGCGCTCGTCGCCGCCCACGACAAGCTCGCGACCGCCGCGGCGCTCTACGCCGCCGGCGTGTCGCACCCGTACACGGTGCACGTCGCCCCCTGGCTTCCCCTGCCGGAGCTCGAGCCACCGCTCGTGCTCAAGCCGCGCTTCGGCTCGTGGGGGCAGGACGTCGTCCGCTGCGACGACGGCGACGCACTGGAGCGCGCACTCGCCGAGCTGAGCACGCGTACGTGGTTCGAGGCGACGGGCGCGCTCGCGCAGAAGCTCGTCGCGCCGCGCGGCTTCGACCTGCGCCTCGTCGTCGCGCGCGGTCGC
>JABFWJ010000409.1 GCA_013362295.1 Thermoleophilia bacterium | reverse complement strand
AAGCCCTTGAACGATCGCTCGACGATGAAGGCGCTGATGCCCGAGGGATCGCGCTGCGTCTTCTTCGCGGCGTCGCTCCACGCGAAGACCAGGAAGTTGTCCGCGACGTCGGCGAGCGAGATCCACATCTTCTCGCCGCTCAGCACGTAGCGATCGCCCTGCTTCACCGCGGTCGTCTGGATCCCGCGCACGTCGCTGCCCGCGGCCGGTTCGGTCAGGCCGTAGGTGGCGATCCGCTTGCCCTGCGCCTGCGGGACGAGATAGCGCTGCTTCTGATCCTCGTTCCCCCAGGTCAGCAGCGTCAGGCAATTGAGGCCGGCGTGCACCGACATGATCACCCGCAGCGACGTGTCGACGTACTCGAGTTCTTCGCTGGCGATGCCGAGACTGACGTAGTCCATGCCGGCGCCGCCGTACTCCTGCGGCACCGAGCATCCGAGCAGGCCCATGTCCGCCATCTGCGCGAGGAAGCCGCGATCGAACCGGTGTTCGCGATCGAGGTCCTTGATCCGCGGCGCCACGTCGCGCGCGCCCCACTCGCGCACCGTCTGCTCGAGGATGCGGTGTTCCTCGGTGAGATCGAAATCAAGCATGAAGCCGTCCTCTGAAATGAAGAAAACAGCCCATTGTAGCCAATTGCGGCGTCTTGCACGCGTCACGGCCGACCGCTCGCCCGTGATCGGCGCGTCTTCGTGAGCGTCGTGATGCGCCGTCGGCCGCTGGGGTGGGTGTCGCCCGAACCTAGGTCCGGCGCACGCTGATGCGGGTCCCTCGTCCGACGCCGAGGTGCTCGGCCGCGCTCGCGGACGGCGCGGCGAGTTCGAGATGATCGGTGCTGCCGAAGAGCGCGCCAACGCCGCCGGCGGGGAGCTCGGCGTAGGTCGCGACGAGACGTTCGACCCGCTCGTCGCCCGCCTGAATCGTGATCGCGGTCCCCTGCGCGAGCCGCTCGACCGCCTTGCGATCGATATTCGTCACCAGGTTGCCAAAGCGATCGACGCGCAGCACGACGCCGACGATCTCGTCGGCGCTGACCTCGGGGACGGGAATGTCGATCCGGTGGATGTCGCCGACCGGCCGGCCGAGCGCCGACAACTGAATCCCCTTCGCGAGCCACGCCCCCGCCGGCGCGAAGCGATCGCGTCCTTCGAACGTGCGGCTGACGGTCGGCCGCGCGTAGCGCCGCTCGGTCAGCTCCACCATCTTCTTCGCCGGCGCCTCGCGCAGCGCCGCCGTGAGCACGCCATTGTCGGGCGCGACGAACTTGTAGTCCGCCGTCTCCACCGCGATTCCGCGACGCGCCGAGCCGACGCCCGGATCGACGACCGCGACGAACACCGTCCCGGCCGGAAAGTACTTGAACGCGGCGGCGAGCTCCAGGGCGCCCGTCAGCACGTCGTGCGGCGGCACCTCGTGGGTGATGTCGAGCAGGGTCGCGTCGGGACAGATCCCCAGCGCCACCGCCTTCATGGTGCCGGCGTAATGGTCGCGGGTGCCGAAGTCCGTCAGGAACGCGAGGACGGGGCGCACGTTACGCCCGCTTGCGGAACAGGATCTCGCGCGTGTTGCTCTTGAGCAGGAACGACTCGGCGACCGTCAGTCCCTCGAACATCCGGATGATGTCGCGGTTCTGCAGGACTACCTTCGCTCCGCCGCCGCCGGCGTGCGGACGATGCCGGAGCGACGTGTCGTTGACGATCTCGAACTTCGTGAACGGGGCGTGCGCGACCGCGGACGAGCAGAAGAAGCCCATCACCGCGCCGCCCGGACGCACCACGCGGACGACTTCCCTGGCGAGCGATTGGGCGGCCGCCTTGTCGAGAAAGTCGAAAATGTCCCAGCACAGGATGCCGTCGACCGAGGCGTCGGCCTGGGGAAACCGTTTCGTCAACGCCTCGGGCAGCGCCTCGCGCGTCCCGGCGCGCGTGTGGCGCTCGAGATCCGCGGCCAGGTCCTCGATGTGCAGCTTGCAGCCGAGGCTTTCGCCGAAGAACGCGACGTTGCTGCCGATCACCGGCCCGAAGTCGACGAGCACGGGCGCTTCGGTGCTCGACAACGCGGCGATGAATTTCGGCAGCGCCTTGGACGCGACGATGGTCTCCGGCCCCCGGGCCGTCGCCGCATCGGCCCCACCGGCGCTCTGATCGGAGCGCTTGCCGCCGAATTTCAACAGATCGGAAATGGACACGAGGTGCAGGCGTCA
Organism: Thermoleophilia bacterium; assembly: GCA_013362295.1. Classification (GTDB taxonomy): domain Bacteria; phylum Actinomycetota; class Thermoleophilia; order Gaiellales; family Gaiellaceae; genus PALSA-600. The sequence continues at coordinate 1,208 of JABFWJ010000409.1, read as the reverse complement.
GGCGTCAGGAGGCAGCACGCGACAGGACGCCCTGTCTCTGCCCCCCGTCCGTCTGTCTTCTGGTGCGTTAACGGGATCCCGCGCCGGCGGGCGTCGGCGTCGGGTTGGACGACTGCGGCTGCGCGGTCGCGGGCTTCGGTTCCGGCTTGCCTTCCGGACCCTTGCCGCCGGTGCGCTGCATGTCGATGCTGCCGCGGAAGTGCGCGCCTTCCGCAATCGCGACGCGCGGCGCCGCGATGTCGCCATCCACCGACCCGTTGTCGCGGATGTCGACCTTCTCGGTGGCCGTCACGTTGCCGGTGATCTCCCCGAGGATGACGACCCCCTTCGCGAACACCTGCGCCTTGATGCGCGCGTTGGGTCCAATCGTCAGGATGTTCTGCCGGAGTTCGATCTTGCCTTCGACCTGGCCCTCGATCGTGAGGTCCTCGCTGCCGCTGAGTTCCCCCTTGATCACGACAGATTTGCCGATGTTCACGGTCGTCCTCTCCAATCCTCGTTGAGGTTCATTGACGGTCCGCACCGGTTCAGCCGATGGCGGCGTGACTGGTGTATGCGCGCCGCTCTGGCCCGCTCCGGGGCCCCCGGCAGGCGGTGTCGGCTTCACCGCGTCATCCCGTTTCCACATGGCGTACTCTCCACAGATCCGAAAAAGATCCGAGTTGATCTCGCAGGGTGTCTATCGGTCGCGTGGGCAGCAAGTCCGGCCAGTATTGCACCCGCCGCTCGGCTGTGTCTAGTCCTTTTATTGCTGAGAGTTACGGCGGATGGTACAATTGGTGACTGGCGGCTCGACGCCCGGCGAGTGCGATTCGGCGCGCCGCGCGCACCCGCCGCGCGCGCACCCCATCGCTCCTTCGTCGGTACGTTTACTCGGCAGTCGTCGGCGAAAGCTTCAGTCCACGCCGCCACTCGGACATTCTGATGGCCCGTTATTACTTCGATCACAACGCGACGACGCCTCCTGATCCGGAGGTCGTTGAGGTCGTCGGCCATGCGTTGACGGACGATTTCGGCAACCCGTCCAGTGTGCATCACTTCGGCCAGCGGGCCAAGGCGCTGCTCGACGAGGCGAGGTCAGCCGTCGCGGATCTGATCGGCGCCGAACCGGCCGAGATCGTCCTGACGAGCGGCGGCACTGAAGCGGACAACCTCGCCTTGCGCGGCGCGGCCGAGGCGCTCGAACCAGGCGGACGCCGCCGTCTCAT
>JABFWJ010000204.1 GCA_013362295.1 Thermoleophilia bacterium | reverse complement strand
GGCCTGGCGCAGCGGGCCCGGCACGTCGCCGTTGCCGGAGTTGAACCGCCTGTAGGCGGCGGGCTTGCCGCGGCGCACCTTGAGCCCCGTGACGCCTTCGAAGTCCGGCACGAGCATGATCGAGCGGCGCTTGCCGGCCGTGCGCAGAATCGCCTCGTTGGCGATCTGCTCTGCCTCCGCAGGCGCCTTGCCACGCGGGGCATCCTGGTCGTGCACGATCACGTACGGGATCCCGGTCGCGTTGCAGATCTCGGCGAAGAACGGCATGTTGCCCTTGCCGCCGCAGTCGATGATCACGATCGCCTCCTGGTCGGCGTCGTAGCCGAGCGCCTCGAACACGAACGGGAACGCGAACTTCTCCGTGCGCCCTTCCACGAACAGCACAGCGCGCGAGAGGAACATCTCGGCCCGCTCGGCGTCGATCTCCGCGTGTATGCGGAAGGACTTCCGATCCGTCAGCGGTTCCGGTTGCACCAGCATCGTGCCGGTTCGGTCGTCGTGTCGGACGAGCACCAGCTCGTCGAGCCGGTCGATACCGAGGAACGTAGGCGAGTGGGTGGAGTAGATGACCTGGTTCCGGCCGGCCGCCGAGAGGCGCCGCAGCAGCCGGTGCAGGTGCCGTTGTGCCGGCGGGCTCAGATAGAGCTCCGGCTCTTCGATCAGGACCACGAGGCCGCGCACCTTCGCTTCGACGAGCGCCGCGATCGAGCGCACGAGGGAGAGCCCGCCGTCCGGGTTCACCTCGGTCGCGCGCACGACGCCGCTGGCGCGCTTCGCCGGATGGTCGGCCGCAGCGAGCAGAGTCGTCGGGCGCAGGTTCGCGGGGAAGAAGAGCGCGGGGGGCGCCCCTTCCCGGTTGAGGTTGATCGTCGCGGGTGGGCGCGCGTCGAGGAAGAGCGTCCGGTTGCCGGCGGTCGCCTCGATGTGCACGCGCGTGTGCCCGCGCGAGAGGTTCTCGCCCGTCGGCATCGGCGCCGCGGCCTCGAGCAGCGTCCAGATCGCCGAGAGTACCGTCGACTTGCCCGATGAGGACTCGCCGACGAGGACACACGTGGCGCCGGGCGCGAGCGCGACGTCACGTGCGCCGCGGTAGCCGTGGATCGTGATTCGCTCGAGCAGCGCCACGTGGCGCCGTTACCCGCGCAGGGTGTTCTTCAAAAAGAAGAACAGGTTTGCCGGGCGCTCGCCGAGACGGCGCATGAGGTACGGGTACCACTCCGGCCCATACGGGGTCGCGACGAGCACCTTGTGCCCGCGGCGTACCAGGTCGCGCTGCAGCTGCGGCCGCACGCCGTAGAGCATCTGAAACTCGAAGCGCTCGTTTGGGATGCCGTGCTCGGACGCGAAGCGCAGCGTGTGCTCGATCAGCTGCTCGTCGTGCGTCGCGACCGCGGTGTGGCCCGCGTCCGTGAGCATGCGCTCGAGCAGCCGCCGGTAGGCAGCGTCCACGTCGCGCTTGTGCGGGTAGGCCACGTGCGCGGGCTCGAGGTACGCGCCCTTGACGAGACGGAGGTTCGGTGCGAGCGGCAGCAGGTCCTCGAGGTCGTCGGGGGTGCGGTAGAGATACGACTGGAGGACCGTGCCGACGTTGTCGAAGCCCGCTTCGCGCAACCGGCGGTACGTGCGGAGCGTCGCCTCGACGAACTCCGACTGCTCCATGTCGATGCGGACGAAGCTGCCGAGCTCGAGGAGGCTCATGATGTTCGCGTACGCGAGCTCCTCGTCGATCTCCAGCCCGAGGTGAGTGAGCTTCAGCGCGACGTTCGCACGCAGCTGTTCGGACTCGATCCGCTCGATCACCTCGCGGTAGGCGGCGACGACCGCCTCGGTGTGCGCCGGCTCGAGCACGCCCTCGCCGAGCAGCGTGGTGTTCGCCCACAGGCCCTGGTCGTTCAGGCGACGCAGGACTGACACGGCGTCCTCGAGCGTCTCGCCGGCGACGAAGCGCGCCGCGCCGAGCCGCATGCCGTGCCGGCGCACGAATCGCTGGACGCGCCTGCTGTCCGCGGCGGCGAGGATCCCCTTGCGGAGGCCGGCGTTGACGGCCCCGTTCAGCTGTGCGACAGCAGCCATTCGTTGACCTCGCGCATGCGCCGCTCGAGCAGGGTGAGGTGACCGTCCGCCGCGTGGATGCGCGCGTCGACGTCCGGGATGCGCTCGGCCAGCCAGCGGCCGTGCGACACCGGGACGAAGCGGTCGTCCTCGCCGTGCAGGAGCAGCACCGGAGTCGCGATCTCCGCGATGTCGAAGTCCCACGGCTCCGCGAAGGCGAGGTCGTCGTCGAGCCAGCCGTCGATGCCCGGCCCGAGCCCGTGCCGGTCGCACTCGATCATGTACGCCGCGAAGCGGCCCGTGAGCACCGCGCGGTCCTCCCGCCCGAGCAGCGTCGCCATCAATTCGGCAAGCTGCTCCGGGTCGGCGTTCTTGACGTCCTCGGCTTCGGGCTCGAGGTAGCTGCGGAGCGCCTCCTCGCCGGCGAGCACCTTGCCGAACTCGACGTGATTCTCCTCGCCCATCCCTTCGAGCCAGTCGAGGCCGTCGGCTTCGTCTGGCGCGACGGACGCGAGGCTCGCGGTCGCCGTCCGCCGCCCGTCGCACAACGCCGCGCACGCGAGCGCATGCGGCCCACCGCCGGAGACGCCCCAGGTCGCGAACCGCTCGAGGTCGAGCGCGTCCGCGATGTCGGCGACGTCCCGGACGCAATCCGCCACCACCCTGCCCGGCGCGCGCGCGGAGCCCCCGTAACCGGGACGGTCGTAGCCGATCAGGCGGATGCCCTGCTCGCGGGCGAGCTCGACGTGCGGTGCGTACGGGAGGCCCGACATCGGCGTCCCGTGGTGGACGATCACGGGCAGCCCCTGAGGGTCGCCCTCCTCGTGCACCTCGAGCGCTCGCCCGTCGCGCGTCTGCACCGTCGTCGTCATGCGGGCAGCCTACGCCGCTCGGCCGGGTCGTCGAGGTGGGGCGGACGCCAGCCGGCATCGGCCGGGTTGAGGCTCGTTCCGGGCGGGACGATCTCGTCGATCGCATCCAGGACTTCGTCGCTCAACTCGACGTCGAGCGCGCCGAGCTGGCCTTCCAGCTGCTCGAGCGTCCGCGGCCCGATGATCGCGGCCGTCACCGCAGGGTGGCGGATCACGAAGGCGAGTGCGAGGTGGATCAGGCTCAGGCCCGCCTGCTCGGCGAGCTGGGCGAGGCGCTCGGCCGCGTCGAGCTTACGCTGGTTCTCCGGCAGCGACAGGTCGTAGCGCGCGGGGATGCGGTCGGCGCGATGGCTTGTCGGCTCGCTGCCCTTGCGGTAGCGCCCCGACAGCCAGCCGCCCCCGAGCGGGCTCCACGGGATGACGCCCATCCCGTAGCGCCGGCAGGTCGGCAGCACCTCCGTCTCGACACCGCGCACGAGGATCGAGTAGGGCGGCTGCTCGCACACGAAGCGCGCGAGGCCGCGCTTCTCTGCGACCCACTGCGCCTCGACGATCGCGGACGGCGGATACGTCGACGAGCCGAGGTAGCGGATCTTGCCCGCCCGCTGCAGGTCGGTCAGCGCCCCGAGCGTCTCCTCGTGATCGGTGTCGGGATCCCAGCGGTGGATCTGGTACAGGTCGATCCAGTCCGTCTGGAGCCGGCGGAGGCTCGCCTCGACCTCCTGCACGATCCACCGCCGGGAGTTGCCCTTCATGTTGGGATCGGTGTCGTCCATCGGCCCGTGGACCTTCGTCGCGAGCACGATCTGGTCGCGGCGCCCCTTCAGCGCCTTGCCGACGATCTCCTCCGACTCGCCGCGCGCGTAGACGTCGGCCGTGTCGATGAAGTTGATCCCGGCCTCGAGTGCGTGGTCGATCACGCGGATCGACTCGTCGTGGTCGCGGTTGCCCCAGGCGCCGAACATCATCGCGCCGAGGCAGAGCGGCGTGACGTGCACGCCCGTTCTTCCGAGTTCGCGTGTCTGCATCGGCCGATGATGCCGGTTTCGATTCCCACCGGGGTTGGCACCTGACGCGGCGGCCGCCGGCCTGCCGACGACCCGCATGTGGTGGTGGGTTCAGGCCGTCGAGGCGAACGGGAACCCGGGCGCCTGGTCCGGAGCGCGCCGCTTCGAGCTGAAGTAACCCCGTCCAAGACTCCCCGAAAGACGGTGCCTGGCCGCGTCGCGCCGCTCTAGATTCGGGACGGGAACACTCGATGAAGCTCAACAACCTCGCCGGTCGGGTCGGCGGCTGGGCCGCCGCGAATCCGAAGGATGCAATCTTCGGCTGGATCGCGTTCGTCGCGATCGCCGTCGCGCTGGGCGCGCACTTCGGCACGAAGCCGATGCCGCAACGGGAGTCGACAACGGGCGAGTCGGCGCGGGCCGACCAGATCCTCTCCCGCGTCGGGCTGCGGCCGCCGATCGAGGAAGCCGTCCTCGTCCAGATCACGAGGCTGCACACCCCGACGGTCGAGCTCTACAAAGCGGTCCGCGACGCCACCGACAAGCTGCAGTCGATCGACGACGTGCGCAAGCTGCGCTCGCCGCTCGACCCGCGGAATCCCAACCTGATCGCGTGGGACCTGCGCTCCGCCCTGATCACGTTCCGCGTGCGCGGCAACCCCGACCAGGCGGCGAAGCGCATGGAGCCGATCCTCACGACCGTCGCCAAGGTGCAGAAGCGGCATCCCAAGGTGTACGTCGCCGAGTTCGGCAAGGCGAGCTCCGACCATGCGCTGGAGAAGTCGATCGGCAAGGACTTCAAGCGCGCCGAGATCAGCACGGTGCCGCTGACGATCGCGATCCTCCTGATCGCGTTCGGCGCGATGGTCGCCGCCGGACTGCCGGTGCTCCTTGCGTTCTCCGGCGTGCTGGCGACGCTCGGGCTCGCCGGCCTTGCGAGTCACATCTTCCCGATGGCCGGCGACGCGAAGTCGGTGATCCTCCTCGTCGGGATGGCGGTCGGGATCGACTACTCGCTCTTCTACATCCGGCGCGAACGTGAGGAACGTGCGCGCGGCTACTCGCGCCGCGAGGCCCTGCTGCGGACCTCCGCCACCTCCGGCCACACGGTCCTCATCTCGGGCCTGACCGTCCTGATCGCCATGTCGGGCATGTTCTGCAGCGGCTCCGAGATCTTCACGTCGTTCGCCGTCGGGACGATGATCATGGTCGCCGTCGCGATCCTCGGCTCCGTGACCGTGCTGCCGGCGATGCTGTCCATGCTCGGCGACCGCGTGAACAAGGGGCGCATCCGGTTCCTGCACCGCGGCCGTGCGACGACCGGCGAGGCGCCGATCTGGACCTACGTCCTCGACCGCGTGCTGCGCCGCCCTGCGCTGTCGGCCGCCCTCGCGGCGTCGGTACTCCTCGCGCTGTCGCTGCCCGCGCTCAACCTGCATACGCAGTTCCCGGGCTTCAGCGATCTCCCGTCCAGCCTCGGCTTCGCGAAGACGCACGACCGGATCCAGACCGCATTCGGAGACGTCCAGTACGTGGGCGAGCAGACACCCGCGGTGGTCGCGGTGCACGCGAAGAACATCAAGGACCAGCGCGTGCACGACGCGATCGCCGCGCTTCAGCGCGTCGCGGTCGCGACGGGTCAGATGTCGGAGCCGACCAACGTGCGCATCGACAGCAGGAAGCGGGTGGCCGCCGTCTCGATCCAGCTGAAGGGGGACGGCAACGACACCGCGTCGAAGCGGGCGCTCGAGACGTTGCGCACCCGAGTGATCCCCGCGACGGTCGGCAAGATCCCGGGCGTGACGGCGGACGTCACCGGCGCAACCGCCGCGACGGTCGACTTCAACCACACGATGACGCGGCACATGCCGCTCGTGTTCGGGTTCGCGCTCGTGCTCGTCTTCATCCTGCTCCTCGTGACGTTCCGTTCGATCGTGGTGCCGATCAAGGCCGTGGTGCTGAACCTGCTCTCGGTCAGCGCCGCCTACGGCGTCCTCGTCCTCGTCTTCCAGCACCGCTGGGCAGAGGGCATCATCGGCTTCCGCTCGAACGGCGCGATCGTGTCGTGGCTACCGATGTTCCTGTTCGTGATCCTGTTCGGGATCTCGATGGACTACCACGTCTTCATTCTCACGCGGATCAGGGAGCTCGTCGACGGCGGGATGGACACGGAAGCGGCGGTCGCCGAGGGGATCAAGAAGTCCGCGAGCGTCGTCACGAGCGCCGCCTCGGTCATGGTCGGCGTGTTCGCGATCTTCGCGACGCTGAACGTGCTCGAGATGAAGCAGATGGGCATCGGCCTCGGCACCGCGATCCTGCTCGACGCGACGGTGATCCGGGCGGTGCTCCTGCCGGCGACGATGAAGCTGCTCGGCGACTGGAACTGGTACTTCCCCTCGTGGCTCGAGTGGATCCCGCGCGTCCGAACGGAGCGCGAGCCGCCGCTCGCGTCCGAAGCGCCTGTGCTCGATCCCGCGTAGTCAGTGCGACGCGCGGAGCGCGTCGATCAGCTCCCACTTGCCCATTTTCGAGCGGCCCGCGATGTTGCGCTCCTTCGCGAGCTCGTAGAGCTGCTGGCGGTTGCGGTCTTCGAGGTTGTGGCCCGCCTTTCCGCCGCGCTGACGGCTCTTGGCCGCCTGGCGGCCGAGATCGCGGCGCGTGCTCGCGGGTAGGTTCGCGATCGTCCGCTTCTTCCGGGCGGCCTGTTGGGCCTTCTTCACGTTTCGTTTTGCAGCCTGCACCTGTCGCGTGCTCATGGTTCGCGCTTTCCCGCGCGGCTTGCCGCGAAACCGGTGGGCGCTAGCGCGAGGCGCCGTCGCGCGCGCCCACGCCGGTCGCGAGCTCGTCTTGAGCGAGAATGCCTGCGGCGTGAGTGAGAGTCGTGCGATCGCAGAGGAGTCGACGCTCGATGTCGAGACGCCGCACGGTCCGGCACGCGCACACCTGCATACGGTCTCGGAGCCGCGCGCGGTCCTCATCCTCGGTCACGGCGCCGGCGGCGGCGTGCAGGCGCCCGATCTCGTCGCCGTGACGCGTTCCGCGCTCTCGGACGAGCTCAGCGTCGCCCTCGTCGAGCAGCCGTATCGAGTCGCGGGCCGCCGCAGTCCGGCGCCTGCACATCAGCTCGACGCGGCGTGGACCGCGGTCGTGGAGCGCCTACGGGAAGGAGAGCTCGAGGGGCTTCCGCTCGTGGTCGGCGGGCGGTCGTCGGGCGCGCGAGTTGCGTGCCGGACCGCCGAGGTCGTCGGCGCGGCCGGCGTGCTCTGCCTCGCCTTCCCGCTCCAGCCGCCGCGCCGCGGGGGCGCAGCCGCACCGAGTCGCCTCGCCGAGCTGGAGCTCGTTCGCGTGCCGACGCTGGTCGTGCAGGGCGAGCGCGATCCGTTCGGCATCCCACCGGCCGCTGCCCAGCGGACGGTCGTGCGCGTGCGCAGCGACCACGCGCTGAAGGGCGACCTCGCAACTGTCGCCGAGGAAGTTCGAACGTGGCTGACCGGCGTGCTCGACCGGCTGCAGTGACGCAACGTTAAGCATGGTTGACAGCTGCGTGCGCGACACGCACACTTCATCGTTCTGCTTTGGCGCATTCCGCGCCGGAGTGACGTCCGAAAGGAGGCCAACGGTATGAAGACTCTCATGTTCGACCCTTCGTGGCCTCGTCTCTTCGGCGTCGCGCGTCACACCTGCTGACGCAGGTCGCGCGCTGACAGCCGGGGCGGCCACGACCGTCCCGCGGCTTCCGGCGGTCACTCCTGCTTCGCAGGCGTGACGCACCGTCGGTCCTCTGCCGCTCAACCCACGAAAGGAGACCCCGTTGTCGGGTCAGGCATCACGCACGCCCTGCGTGCCGAATTCGCGTCCCATCGACGACTACGAGAGGAGGAGAGATGGAACCTTACGACCAGAACATTCGCTGCCTGATCGTCCGGGAGCGCGTCGAACAGCTGGCGCGCGACTACCGGAGCGTGCCTCGTGACCGTCGCCGGCGGCGCGGACGGCTGGACGTGCGTGAGCTGGTTGGCGCCAGAGCGTATCGCCGCGCACGGAAAGCTCAACTCTCCCGCAGCTGAACGAGGACGACGCAGCCGCCGGAGCCCGAACGGCTCGAGCAGCCGAGGCTCCGGCGCGCTGCGCGAGGTCCTCCTAGTCGCCGGACTCGTACTTGAACGAGATATCGAGCCGTACGCGGTAGCTTGCGACCTTGCCGTCCTCGACCGTGACGTCGAAGCGTGTGGCCTCCGCCACCCGAAGGTCGCGGACGGTATTGGCGGCGGTCTCGACGGCATTCCGGGCCGCTGCCTCCCAGGATTCCGGGCTCGTCCCGATCACCTCGGTCACCCGATAGACGCTCTCGCTCATCTCCGCGCTCCTTTTGTCGTCGGCTTCCCCGCCGGAACATACTCTCGGAGCGGCGGCGCCTGCCGTCAGAGCACGCCTGGAGAGCTCGCGGAGTGCGGGCGGGTGACTTCGTCGGTCTGCGCGGCGTCCGCGACGGCCTCTGCGACCGCGGGAACGACGGCCCGGTTGAAGACACTCGGGATGATGTAGTCGACGTCGAGCTCGTCCTCGTGCACGCAGTCCGCGAGCGCGCGTGCGGCCGCCACCTTCATCCCCGCGGTAATCGTCGTCGCGCCCGCGTCGAGCGCGCCGCGGAAGACGCCCGGGACCGCGAGCACGTTGTTGATCTGGTTCGGGTAGTCGGATCGTCCCGTCGCATAGACGACGGCATTCGCAGCTTCCTCCCGCGACACCTCCGGCACCGGATTCGCCATCGCGAACACGATCGGGCTCTCCGCCATGGTGGCAATGCCCGCAGGCGCGACGGCGCCGGGTGACGAAAGGCCGATGAAGACGTCGGCACCGGCGAGCGCCTCGTTCGCGCTTCCCGTGAAGCGATCGGGATTCGTCCGCTCGGCGAACGCGAGCTTGACCGGGTCGAGTCCCGGACGGCCTGCATAGAGCGTCCCCGAGCGGTCGCAGCCGATGACCTCGACCGCTCCCGCGTCGAGCAGCATTTGCGCGACGGCGATCCCGGCGGCACCCACGCCGGAGATCACGATCTTGAGCTCCTCCAAACGCTTGCCGACGAGCTTCAGCGCGTTCAAGAGCGCCGCGAGGGTGACGATCGCGGTGCCGTGCTGGTCGTCGTGGAACACGGGGATGTTCAACTCGGCATCGAGCCGGCGCTCGATCTCGAAGCAGCGCGGCGACGAGATGTCCTCGAGGTTGATGCCGCCGAAGCCCGGCGCGATCGCCTTGACCGTGGCGACGATCTCGTCGACATCGGTCGCGTCCAGACAGATCGGCCAGGCGTCGATGTCGCCGAACTCCTTGAACAGGAGCGCCTTGCCCTCCATCACCGGCATCGCTGCTTCGGGACCGATGTTGCCGAGACCGAGCACGGCGCTTCCGTCGGTCACGACCGCGACCGCGTTCTTCTTCATCGTCAGCGTCCACGCTGCGTCAGGACTCTCGGCAATCGCAATGCAGATGCGGGCGACACCGGGGGTGTAGGCCATCGACAGGTCGTCCCGCGTCTTGAGCGGCAGCTTCGAGGCGACGCTCAGCTTGCCCCCGAGGTGCACGAGGAACGTGCGGTCGGACGCGTGCTTCACCTCCACGCCGGGGAGGGCCCGCACCGCATCGACCACGCGTGCCAGCTGATCGGCTCCCGTCGTCAGGATCGTGACGTCGCGGATCTTCTGGCTCCCGTCGACGCGGACGAGGTCGATCGCGTCCAGGCTGCCGCCCGCGTCCCCGATCGCCCGCGCGAGGTCCGCGAACGCTCCCGGTCGATCGGCGAGAACGACGCGTAACGTGGCGCTGTAGGACGCGGTGTGCACGGTCGTTCCGGGATCAGCGCTCCGGGACACGAATCGGATGACCGCGACGGCTGGGCATGGCGCGGCGCTAACCGTATCGCTTCGCGGCTCGGCTCACAGACGCGGGGCGGCGTCTCCGCCGCCCCGCGCCAGTCTCGATCTGTGCGCCCCGACGATCAGCCGCAGCCGGTGCTCGTGCCGCAGTCGCGGCAGGTGTAGCAGGTGCCTGCGCGCACCATGCGGCCGCCGCAGCGGTTGCATTCGATCGCGTCCTCGTGCGGATTGAAGAGCGCGGTCTGTCCCGGGGCGGTCTCGGTCGCCGGCTTCGACTCGCCGTTCGCGTACCGCTCCGCCATCTGGGCCCGCACTTCCATCGAGAGGATGCCGGCCTCTTCCTGCTGGTCGACGTCGAGGAACTTCTTGCCGAACCAGCGGAAGATGTAGTCGGGGATCGACTTCGCGGCACGGATGTCGGCGTCGTTCGTCGGGCCGGACGGCTCGAAGCGGAGGTGCGAGAGCTTCGAGACGTACACCTCGGGCGGCACGCCGTACTGCAGGCCCATCGAGACCGCGATCATCAGCGAGTTCATCAGGCCTTGCAGCGTCGTCCCGTCCTTCGCGATGTCGACGAAGATGTCGCCCGGCGTCCCGTCGTCGAACACGCCGACGTGGATGTACCCCTCGTACTCGCCGACGCGGAACTTGCGGCCGACCTCGGTGCGGTCGTCCGGCAGGCGCCGCCGCTTGGGCGCGGCGGACACGCCGGCGGGCGCGAGCACCTGCTGGGCCTTGTCGCCCTTGCCCGAGAGCGGCTGCGCGACCTTGCAGTTGTCGCGGTAGATCGCGACCGCCTTGACGCCGAGCTTCCACGACTCGACGTAGAGGTCGGCGACCTCCTGGATCGTGGCCGTCTCCGGCAGGTTGACCGTCTTCGAGATCGCGCCCGAGATGAACGGCTGGATCGCGCCCATCATCTTCACGTGGCCGCGGTAGTGGATCGCGCGGTCTCCGACCGCGCAGTCGAACACGGGGTAGTGCTCGCTCTTGACGTAGGGCGCACCCACGACGGTGTTGCGCTCGTCGACGAACGCGACGATCTCGTCGACCTCGTCCGGCACGTAGCCGAGCTTCTCGAGCCCCGCCGGCACAGTCTTGTTGACGATCGTGATCTCGCCGCCGCCGACCAGCTTCTTCGACTTGACGAGCGAGAAGTCGGGCTCGACGCCCGTCGTGTCGCAATCCATCATGAAGCTGATCGTCCCGGTCGGCGCGAGCACCGTCGCCTGCGCGTTGCGATAGCCCTTCACCTCGCCAAGGTCGAGCGCGTCGTCCCACGCCCTCCGCGCCGCACTCAGCAGGTCGCCCGGCACGGTCTCGGCGTTCGCGATGTTGCCGACGGCGGCGCGGTGCTTCGCGATCACGCCGATCATCGCCGCCGCGTTCGGGCGGTAGCCGGCGAACGGCCCCATGCGCCCCGCGATCTCTGCCGACTTGCGGTACGCGCGCCCTGTCATCAGTGCCGTGATCGCGGCGGCGTACGCGCGTCCCTCGTCGGAGTCGTACGCGAGCCCGCGGGCCATCAGGAGTGCACCGAGGTTCGCGTAGCCGAGCCCGAGCTGGCGGTATGCCTTCGCGTTGCGCTCGATCTCCGGCGTCGGGTACGACGAGTTGCCGACGAGGATCTCCTGCGCGAGGAAGACGACGTCGCAGGCATGCTCGAACGCCTCCACATCGAGCTCGCCGTCGTCGCGGCGGAACTTCATCAGGTTAAGCGACGCGAGGTTGCACGCCGAGTCGTCGATCGACATGTATTCCGAGCACGGGTTAGACGCGTTGATGCGCCCCGTGTTCGGCAGCGTGTGCCACGAGTTGATCGTCGTGTCGTACTGCACGCCCGGGTCGGCGCAGCGCCACGCGGCCTCGGCGATGTCGTGCAGCAGCTTGCGCGCCTTGATCGTCTCGACGACGGTGCCGTCGGTGCGCGCAGTCAGCTTCCAGTCCGTGTCGGACTCGACGGCCTGCATGAACGCGTCGGAGACGCGGACGGAGTTGTTCGCGTTCTGGTACTGGATCGACGCCCAGTCCGGCGAGTCGAGCGACATGTCGTACCCGGCTGCCTCGAGGACGCGCGCCTTCTCCTCCTCGTGCGCCTTGCACCAGATGAACTCGGTGATGTCGGGGTGGTCGACGTCGAGCACGACCATCTTCGCCGCGCGCCGCGTCTTGCCGCCCGACTTGATCGTCCCCGCCGACGCATCGGCGCCGCGCATGAACGACACCGGGCCGGAGGCGTAGCCGCCCTTCGACAGCTGCTCCTTCGAAGAACGCAGCTTCGAGAGGTTGACGCCCGAGCCCGAGCCGCCGCGGAAGATGATCCCCTCGCGCCTGATCCAGTCGAGGATCGAGTCCATCGAGTCGTCGATCGAGAGGATGAAACACGCCGAGCACTGCGGCTTCTCCTCGAAGCCGACGTTGAACCAGACCGGCGAGTTGAAGGCCGCGAGCTGGTTGACGAGGATCGCCTTCAGCTCGTCCTCGAACGTCTGCGCCTCCTCCTCGCTCGCGAAGTAGCCGCCGTCGCGGCCCCAGGTGCCGACGGTGCCGACGATGCGGCCGATCATCTGCTTGACCGAGCGCTCGCGCTCCGGGCTCGACATCCGGCCGCGGAAGTACTTCTGGGCGACGATGTTGGTCGCGGTCTGCGACCAGAACTTCGGGAACTCAACGCTGCGCTGCTCGAACGCCGGGCCGTTCTTGC
>JABFWJ010000255.1 GCA_013362295.1 Thermoleophilia bacterium | reverse complement strand
GTCGTCCACCCGCGGAACGACATGACGAGCACGTCGGCGCCGCCCATGGCCGCGGGCGCGGCCGGTCCCAGCGCACGCGCCTCCTCCAGCTCCGACGCCTCGGGAGTGCGCGGGACGGGCGACGCGGCCACGCGCAGGACCCGGTGGACGCCGCGCACCGCCGCGCGCGTGCGGGGGCGGTCGGCGAGTGCGACCTCGAGGCTCTCGAACAGCTCGCGCGCCCGCCCGGCTGATCGATTCAGCGTCGTCCCCAGCCGTCCCGGCGCCGAGCGAGGTGCGTCGCTGCGAACGGGGACGAGCGGCTTCGGGGGCGGCGCGAGGCCCCGTTCCTGCTCCATGTCGGGCGTGGACGGTAACACGGGGGCACGGACGGGCCTCTACGGCGCGTCTGGTAGCTTGCGCCCGCGCCCGATCCGACCGGGACGCCTCTCATGACGTCACTGTCGCCGCTCAACTGGAACGAGTCGACCATCCTCCTCACCGGCGGGACTGGTTCGTTCGGCCGTCACTTCATCGCTCGGATGCTCGAGCGCTACTCGCCGCGCGCGATCCGCGTCTTCAGCCGCGACGAGTTGAAGCAGAGCGAGCTTGCGGAGCACTTCGCGGGCGAGACCAACATCCGGTGGTTCCTCGGCGACGTTCGCGACCGCGATCGGCTCGCGCGCGCCGCCGAGGGCGTCGACGTCATCGTGCACGCAGCGGCGATGAAGCAGGTGCCGGCCTGCGAGTACAACCCGTTCGAGGCCGTGCAGACGAACGTCCATGGCGCCGAGAACGTCGTGAATGTCGCGCTCGACGCCGGCGTGCCGCGGGTGATGGCGCTCAGCACGGACAAGGCCGTCAATCCGATCAACCTGTACGGAGCGACGAAGCTGTGTGCGGAGAAGATCTTCGTCCAGGGCAACACGTACGCGGCGAGCTCGCCGGTGCGCATGTCGTGCGTGCGCTACGGGAACGTCGTCGCGAGCCGCGGCAGCGTGATCCCGCTCTTCCTGCGCCAGCGCGACTCCGGCGTGCTCACCGTCACGGACCCGCGGATGACGCGGTTCTTCATCACCCTCACCGAGGCGGTCGACTTCGTGATCACGAGCGCGGAGCGCATGATCGGCGGTGAGATCTTCGTGCCGAAGATCCCGAGCGTGAAGATCACCGACCTCGCCGCGACGATCGCACCCGAGGCGCGCATCGAGTTCGTCGGGATCAGGCCCGGCGAGAAGCTCCATGAGCAGCTGCTCATGACCGACGAGGCTCGGCACACCGTCGACACGGGCGACCGCTACGTGATCCTTCCCGAGTTCCACGCCTGGACACAGGCCGACCTGCCGACGGGCACGCCGCTCGAGGACGGGTTCGTCTACCGCAGCGACACGAACGACCGGTGGCTCGAGTCCGACGACGTGCGGGCGTTTCTCGGACTTCCCGAGGTGGCTCTCTCCAGTTGAAGCAGCTGCCCTACGGGCACCAGTCAATCGACGAGGCCGACATCCGAGCCGTCGTCGACGTCCTTCACGGCGACTGGCTGACGCAGGGCCCTCTGGTCGACGAGTTCGAGGCTGCGCTCGCTGCGCGAACCGGCGCGAAGCATGCCGTCGCCTTCAACTCCGGCACGGCGGCGCTGCACGGCGCCTGCGCCGCCGCACGGCTCGGCGACGGAGACGAGGTGCTCACGTCGGGACTGTCGTTCTCTGCGTCGGCGAACTGCGCGCGCTACGTGGGAGCGATGCCGGGCTTCGTCGACATCGATCCGTCGACGCTCGAGGCGACGTCGGACTCGTTCGTCTCAGCGGCCGGCGACAACACGCGCGGCGTCGTCCCGGTGCACTTCGCCGGCCGGCCGTCCGACCTCTCGGCGCTCGCGCCGCTGCGCGAGCGCGGCATCGTCGTGATCGAGGACGCCGCACATGCGATCGGCGCGGTCGGCCCGCACGGTCCAGTCGGCAACTGCGCGATGAGCGACATGGCGTGTTTCTCGTTTCATCCCGTCAAGACGATCACCACGGGCGAGGGTGGGGCGGTGACCACGAACGACGACGAGCTCGCCCACCGGCTGGGCGCGTTTCGCACGCACGGCATCGAGCGGCGTGCCCCGGCGGAAGACCCCGAAGCCGGCGGCTGGTACTACGAGATCGACGAGCTCGGGATGAACTACCGCATCACCGACCTGCAATGCGCGCTCGGCGTGTCGCAGATGACGAAGCTCGATTCCTTCCTCGCGCGCCGCAACGAAATCGCAGCGGAGTACCGTCGGCTCCTCGCCGATACCGACGTCGAGCTGGCCGCGCCCGCCGCGGAGGGACAGCGCCACGCCTATCACCTCGTCGTCGCCCTGCTGCCCGAGCACGCGTCACGGCGCCGCGTCTACGACCAGATGCGCGCGGCGGGTATCGGCGTTCAGGTGCACTACGTGCCGATCTACTGGCATCCGTACTACGCGCGGCTCGGCTTCGAGCGCGGGCTTTGCCCCGAGGTGGAGCGGGTGTACCGGCGGTGCCTCTCGCTGCCGGTCTTCCCGGGCGTCGAGGACGCGGACGTCGAGCGCGTTGCCGCGACCCTGCTCGACGCGGTCGCACAGGCGGGCTGATCGTCACAGCGACTCGATGCGCTCGGCGACGCGGCGCGCGCCGAGGCCGTCGACCCAGCCGCGGCCCGCGGCGGACAACCGCTCCCGCTCGCCCGGATCGGCGAGGAGCGTCGCGACCGCATGCGCGACCCGAGCCGGCGCGTCGTCGCCGAAGCTGCCGGCGTCCACCACGGCGCCACGCGCCGCTGCGGCCGCGATGCCCGGGGCCTGGTTCGAGGCGATCTCGACGACGACCGCAGGGACACCGATGCGCAGCACCTCGAGCAGCGTCTGCCCACCCGCGGTGACGACGACGCTCGAGGTCTGGAACAAGGGTGTCAACGTCGGCGGGGCGACTACCACGTCGGCTCCCGGCACGATCGCGCGGATCTCGGCGGGGTCGGCGTAGGGCCCCGCCACGACCACGACGCGCGCGACGGCGGCCTCCTCGACCGCGGCCGCGAGCTGCGCGAGCTCGCGTCCCGACGCACCGCCGAACGTGAGCAGCACCGACGGCTCCGGCGGAGGCGCGGGCCGTTCGAGCTCCCACAGGTCCCGGCTCAGCAGTGCGAAGCGCGGCCCGAGTAGGAGCTCGGCGCGGCTGCCCGTGTACTTCGGCGGCTCGGCGTCCGGGCCCCCGTCGACGACGAGGCTGCAGTCGAATGCACCCCCGAGGTCGGCGACCGCGACGGTCGGCGCCAGCTCGTTCGCCGCGGCGAGCGCATCCGGATGCCACGCGTAGGAGTCGACGACGAGCGCGCGGACGTCGGCCGCGCGCTCCCGCACCGCGGCGAGGTCGTCGTCCGAGCCCGGCGCGACATCGAGCTCGGCCGCGGCGACGCCGAGGCCCCTAGATCGGAAGAGCAC
>JABFWJ010000291.1 GCA_013362295.1 Thermoleophilia bacterium | reverse complement strand
GCCCGCGCGCCTCCCGCAACCAGCTGCAGACCACGACGCTGCTCGACGCGATCGAGACGCACGGGTTCGACGCCGCGATGGGCGGCGCCCGCCGCGACGAAGAGCGCGCGCGCGCGAAGGAGCGCATCTTCAGCTTCCGCGACGACTTCGGCCAGTGGAACCCGCGCGCGCAGCGGCCCGAGCTCTGGGATCTCTACAACGCGCGTATCCGGAAGGGCGAGCACATCCGGGTGTTCCCGATCTCGAACTGGACGGAGCTCGACGTCTGGCAGTACATCGCGCGTGAGAACCTCGAGCTGCCGAACATCTACTTCGCCCACGAGCGCGAGGTGTTCAGGCGCGACGGGATGCTCTACGCGGTCTCCGACTTCGTCGAGCGGTTCCCGGACGAGGCGCCGTTCGTCGCGTCGGTGCGCTTCCGCACCGTCGGCGACATGACGTGCACGGGCTGCGTCGTCAGCGAGGCCGCGACGATCGACGCCGTCGTGGCGGAGATCGCCGCCACCCGAGTCACCGAGCGCGGGGAGACCCGCGCCGACGACCGCGTCTCGGACGCGGCGATGGAGGATCGGAAGCGTGTCGGTTACTTCTAAGCGCAAAGCTGGAATCTGGTTCGCCTGCGGCGAATCAGATTCCGTCAGTGGAGCCGAACCTGATTCGGTAGAGCCGAACCAGATTCGAGCCTTTCGGGACTGATGGCCACCTCCCAGGAATTCCTGGACACCGAGCTGCTACGCCTCGTGACGGCGGGCTCCGTCGACGACGGCAAGTCGACGCTGATCGGCCGCCTGCTCTACGACACGAAGCAGATTCTCGTCGACCAGCTCGAGCACATCGAAGATGCATCGCGCCGCCGCGGCCACGACTACGTCGACCTCGCGCTGCTGACGGACGGGCTGCGCGCGGAGCGCGAGCAGGGCATCACGATCGACGTTGCCTACCGCTCGTTCGTCACTCCGCGCCGCCGCTTTCAGCTTGCGGATGCGCCGGGTCACGTGCAGTACACGCGCAACATGGTCACTGGCGCGTCGACTGCCGACGTCGCCGTCATCCTCGTCGACGCGCGCAAGGGCGTGATCGAGCAGACACGCCGCCACTCGTACATCACCGCGATGCTCGAGACGCCGCACGTTGTCTACGCCGTCAACAAGATGGACCTCGTCGACTTCTCCGAGGAGCGGTTCGACGAGATTGCGGAAGAGCTCGCGTTCCTCACCTCGCAGCTCGGCGTGCGCGACGAGACGGCGATCCCGATCTCGGCGCTCAAGGGCGACAACGTCGTCGAGCAGACCGAAGCGATGCCCTGGTACGACGGCTTGACGCTGCTCGAGCACCTCGAGACGGTCGAGATCTCCGGCGACCGCAACCACGAGGACCGCCGCTTCCCCGTGCAGTGGGTGATCCGGCCGATGGCGGACGAGCACCACGACTACCGCGGGTATGCCGGTCGAGTCGCGAGCGGTGTCTGGCGCGCCGGCGACGAGGTCGTCGTGCTCCCCTCGGGCCTGCGCACCCGGGTCGCGGCCGTCGACGACGCGGGCCAGGAGATCGAGGAGGCGCTTCCCGGCCAGTCGGTGACACTCAGGCTCGAGGACGACGTCGACGTCTCCCGCGGCGACCTGCTCGCCGACCCGGACCAGCCGCCGGTGACGGCGCGCGAGCTGACCGCGCGGGTCTCCTGGATGAGCGACCGCCCTCTGGAGGATTCTGCGCGGCTGCTCGTCAAGCAGGCCACGCGCACGGTGACCGCCCGGGTGGACGAGATCGTCTCGGTCGTCGACATCTCCACGCTGGACGACCGGACGTCGACCGGCAGGCTCGAGCTGAACGACCTCGGCATCGTGCGCTTCCGCCTGGCCGAGCCGCTCGCGGTCGACCGGTATGCGCGCAACCGCGCGACCGGGGCGTTCATCCTCATCGACGAGTCGACGAACGACACGGTGGGCGCCGGAATGGTGGTCGATGCGGCGTAGCGGTTTGCGGCGCCGCGCCGATCCCTACCGGGATCTGCAGGTCATCGACTCACGGGCGCCACGCACGAACCAGGCCGTCGTCGGGACGGTCGCGGTGGTCGCGCTCGCCACCGGTTGGTGGTGGCTGCTCGCCGCCCTCGCGCTGCAGCTGGCGATCGGGCTCGTCGCCGGGCGCCGGTACTGCCTGCCGTGTCTCCTCTACTTCGAGGTGATCCAGCCGCGCTTCGGCGAAGGGCCGCTCGAGGACTCGCGCCCGCCGCGCGCGGCGAACGTCGTCGGGCTCGTCGTCTTGAGCGCAGCGTCGGCCGCCTACGCGGCCGGCTGGCACCTGGTCGGAGCCGCCCTCGGGCTGCTCGTCGCCGGGCTCGCCCTGCTCGCCGCCGTGACGGGGTTCTGCACGGGCTGCGAGGCGTACAAGCTCGGCTGTCTCCTCCGCGGCAGGCCGTTCGTCTCCTGCCCGCTGCCGCCCGAGGTGGCGCGGTGACCTGGCAGTTCGCGCTCGCGGGCCTGGCGGTCGGCTCGCTCGTCGGCATGACCGGGATGGGCGGCGGCAGCCTGATGACGCCGATGCTGATCCTGCTCTTCGGCTTCGACCCGAAGACGGCGGTCGGCACGGACATCCTGCACGGCGCCATCTTCAAGTCGTTCGGCGCGTTTCGCCACCGGCAGCTCGGCAACGTGCACACGCGGCTCGCGCTGTGGCTGCTGGTCGGCTCGGCTCCCTTCTCCCTCCTCGGCGTGCAGATCGCATCGTCGTTCGGCGACGGCACCGAGAAGACGATGAGCACGATCGTCGGCTGGTCGCTGATCGCAGGCGGCGTGGGCTTCCTCGTGAAGACCTTCGTCCGGCCGCTGAAGGTGCGTCAGTTCGACGTCGCTCCGCGTGACCGCATCCTCGCCGTGATCGTCGGAGCGACCTTCGGCTTCGTCGTCGGCTTGACCTCGGTCGGGTCCGGCACCTTCTTCGGCCTCGCGATGCTGCTGCTCTTCCCGCTGAGTGCACGCCGGATCGTGGGCACGGACCTTCTGCATGCCGCGATGCTGCTCTGGGTCGCCGGTGCCGGCCACCTGCTGCACGGGAACGTCGACGTGCACGCGATGGCGTGGCTGCTGGTCGGGTCGATCCCCGGCGTCCTGCTCGGCTCGCAGATGTCGATCCGCGTGCCCGAGCGGGCTCTCCGGATCGCGTTCGCGTTCATCCTCGTCCTCTCCGGGATCAAGGTCGTCGACCTGCCCGCGGCGACCACGATCGTCGAGGTTGGGGTCGCGCTCGGAGGCGCCACGCTGCTCGTCTGGCTCGCGCTCGACCTGCGCGGCCGCCGCGTGCGGCGCCTCGCACCCGTGACCGAGTAGCCCACGCCTCCAGCGTAGAATCGCGCGGCGTGTCCCGGGTCCTGCCGACGGCGATCGTCCTTGCCCTGCTCGCGGCGACCGCCGTCGCCTTCGTGATCACCGAAGGGGCGAAGCTCGAGAAGTCACCGATCGCGGGCACGAAGGTCACGCCGCTCTTCTCGCAGAACGGCGTGCAGCACCGGACGGCGCACGTGCAGTTCCGCCTGCGCACGCGCGAGCGGCTCGAGGCGTGGATCGAGGACGCGCGGGGAGATCGCGTGCGCGAGCTGCAGGCGGCCCGGACGTTCCCGCGCGGCGCGCGGCTCGACCTCGTCTGGGACGGGTTCACGAGCAGCGGGATCGCCGAGCCGGACGGTGTCTACATGCCCGTCGTCAAGCTGCTCCGCTCGCACCGGACGATCGTCCTGCCGAGCCCGATCCGCATCGATACCAAGCCCCCGGTGATCACGGTCCGGCACCCGCTCTACCCGCTGCTCTCCCCGGACGGCGACGGGCGTCGCGACTCGTTCACCGTTCCGTACCGGATCAACGAGCGCGCGCACGGGATCCTGTCGGTGCGCGGCGGGCAGGTCGAGTTCACGCGCAGCCAGAAGCAGACCGGGGAGCTGCACTGGAACGGCAAGCTCGGCAAGCCGCCGAAGGCCGTGCTCCCCGGGCGCTACCTCTTGACCGTCTCGGCGCAGGACGAGGCGGAGAATCGCTCGAAGCCGTTCCCGTTCGCGATCGCGCAGGTGCGGTACCTCGCGCTCGGGCGCGACCGCGTCGTCGTGCGCCCGCGCGGCAAGTTCGCGCTGCGCGTCTCCACCGACTACCCGAGCGTGCAGTGGAAGCTGCGCGGGCGCTCGGGCGTCCAGCGGACGGGAACGCTGCATTTTCGTGCACCGAGGTCGATCGGTGTCTTCCGCCTCTTCATCACGGCCGGCAGGCACTCCGCGAAATGCACCGTGGTGGTCGCGTGACGGCAGGGGTGGCGGAGGCCGCCGGTGCGGTCGGCGCGCTCGGGCTGGCGCTGCTGATCGTCGCCGCGCGGCGCGAGGCGCGGATCGCGGGGCTCGCAGGCTGGGCCCTCGGCTGCGCCGGGCTCGCGGTCTACCTCGCGCCGCACGGCCACCACCGCCTGCTCGCCGCGGCCGCGGTGCTCGGCGCGGTCGGTGCCGGTGTCGGCGGCTGGATCGTGCTGCGCGTGCCGTGGCTGCTCGCGCTCGCGACCCTGGCGTGCGTCCCGGCGCGCTTCCCCGTGCATGTCGGCGATACGCAGGCGAATCTCTTGCTGCCGCTGTACGGCGTGGTCGCGGCGGCGGCCGTCGCGCTGGCGTGGGATCTCTTCGGCGACGAGCTGCACGCACGCGAGCTCGGCTGGCTCGCCTGGCCGCTCGCAGCCTTCGTGGGGTGGGAGGGCGTGTCGATCCTCTGGACGGAGGACGTGCGCCAGGGGGCGATCGAGCTCCTCTTCTTCGTGCTCCCGTTCGGCCTCCTCACCGTCGTGCTGGCGCGCCTCGTCTGGTCGCGCGTGTGGGTGCTCACGCTCTACGTGCAGCTGGCCGTGATGGCGCTCGCGTTCGCGGTGATCGGGATCGTGCAGTACGAGACGCGCAACATCTTCTGGAACCCGAAGGTGCGGGTCGACAACGCGTATGCGCCGAGCGGCTGGTTCTACCGCGTCAACTCGGTCTTCTACGACCCGTCGATCTACGGACGCTTTCTCGTGGTCGGGATCCTGGCGAGCCTCGTCGTCGTGTTGCGCCGACGCGTCGACCCGCTGTGGGCGATCGCCGCCGCGCTGACGCTCGGCATCACGTGGGCCGGTCTTCTGCCCTCGTTCTCGCAGTCGAGCTTCGTTGCGCTCATGGTCGCGACGTTCGTGGCCGCGATCGTCTTGTGGCGGAAGCGGAGCCTGCTGCTCGTCGCGGTCGCACTGGTCGTCCTCGTCGCGGGCGGGATGGCGTCTCCCGCGATCCGCCACAAGGCATCGCTCTCGCACGTCACGAGCGGGCGCTCGACTCTCGCAACGAAGGGCGTGAAGGTTGCGCTCCACCACCCGGTCGCCGGCGTCGGCGTCGGCGGGTTCCGGCGCGCCTACGCGGAGGTCGCGCACCTTCGCGGCAAGGAGCCGAAGGCCGCGGCGTCGCATACGACGCCGATCACGGTCGCCGCGGAGTCCGGCTTCCCCGGCCTCGCGTTGCTGCTCTGGCTCTCGGCAACCGCGCTCGTGCTGGCGTTTCGCCGCGTCGGACGCGACTACGACGGGGCTGCGCGTCTCGCGCTCGGACTAGCCTTGGTCGCGATTCTCGTGCACTGCGTCTTCTACAACGCGCTTTTCGAGGACCCGACGTTCTGGGCTCTGCTTGCGCTCGTCGCCGTCGGTGCGCGCACGCGCGAGGAGCAACCGGCGTGATCGAGGGTGTGAAGCGCGCGCTCGTGCTCGCTCCGCACACCGACGACGGCGAGTTCGGCTGCGGCGGGACGATGGCGCGCATGGTCGAGGCGGGCGCGGACGTGCACTACGTCGCCTTCTCGATCGCGACCCGCTCGCTGCCCGATGGGTTCGCGCCGGACACGCTCGCGCGGGAAGTGAAGGACGCGACGGCGGAGATCGGGATTCCCGCCGAGAACCTCACCGTGCACGACTTCGACGTGCGCACGTTCCCCGAGCACCGGCAGGAGATCCTCGAGCTGCTGATCGAGATCTGGAACGAGTGGGAGCCCGACTGCGTCTTCATGCCGTCGGTGCATGACGTGCACCAGGATCACCAGACGATCGCGAGCGAAGGCCTGCGCGCGTTCAAGCGCACGACGATCCTCGGGTACGAGATCCCGTGGAACAACTTCGACTTCTCCTACCAGGCATATTTCGCGCTCGAGAACCGCCACATCGAGCGGAAGGTCGCGGCCCTCCAGAAGTACGCGTCACAGCAGCACCGCCGGTATGCGAACGCCGACTACGTCTGGAACGTCGCCCGCACGCACGGCATCAACGTCAATCGCGAGTACGCCGAGGTGTTCCAGGTGTACCGCGTGGTCGCATAGCCGGGCGGCGCACAGGCCTCGGTGTTGATGCCGGATCCGGTATCATGAGGGCGTGTCCGCCGCGTCACTCCTCCGACAGGCGCGCCTGACTGCGCGGCTGTCCCAGCGAGCGCTCGCCGATCGTGCACGCACATCTCAGGCTCGGATCTCACGCATCGAGCGCGGCGTCGAGGACCCGTCGTACGGGCAGCTGGAGAAGCTCGTCGGGGCATGCGGCCTTGAGTTCAAGGCGACGGTGACGACGCCGGGCGCGATCGCTCGGGACGACCTCCGCGAGACGGCCGCCGATCTTGCCCGCGCCGCCGAACTGAGTCGCTTCCTCACCAGCGTGGCCATTGCCGGGACGAAGACGCGATGAGCTCCGGGTGGCCGGGCGCGAGGCCACTCGCGATTCCGGAGCTCCTTCGGGCTCTCAACGAGGCTCGCGTCGAGTACGTGGTGATCGGCGGCTATGCACTCGCCGCGCATCGCTACGTTCGCGGCACCGACGATCTCGACATCGTGCCGAAGCCTGCGCGCGCGAGCCTGAGACGGCTCGTCGAGGCCATCGAGACGCTCGATGCCGTACCCATCGAGCTCGAAGGTGGTCTCCGTGCCGATGAGCTGCCGGTTCCATTCGGCCTCCAGAGTCTGCTCGACGGCGGTACATGGGCGCTGAGTACGCGCTACGGCGTCCTGCACATCATGCAGGCGGTTCCAGGCGCCGAGGACTATGGCGAACTGCGCGCGAACGCGAAGAGGGTGTCGCTCGACGACGTCGGCGACGTCTTGTTCGTCGGCCGCGACCAGCTCATTCGCATGAAGACACAGGCCGGTCGGCTCAAGGATCGAGCCGACGTGGAAGAGCTGCTGAAGCGCGGTGACGACCCGCGCGCATGACGTCGGCAGATCGCAAGTATGGCGTGTCGCCCCGGGTCGTTAATCTCAGCAAGGGGTGCCTTCCTCGGTGGTCGGCTTGCTAGGGCTGGCGCTGGCGGCGGGCACCCCATTCCCTCGTGTTCTCTGTTTAACGTTTGCGCTCGCGCGTTTGGTTTCTGTCCAACGCAGGTAGGCGGGTTGTAAGCCCTAGCAGGCATTACGACAACCGAAGGAGGACCTACCTGTGAAGATCCGCATGCTCTTCGCGCTGACCGTGGCCGCGCTTGTCTGCGTCGTCGCGGCCGCTCCGGTGTCCGCGCAGCGCCAGAACGGTCTGGTGAATGTCGCTGTGGTGGACAACACCGTTCAGATCCCGATCGGGATTGCCGCGAACGTCTGCGGCGTGACGGTGAACGTGCTCGCCAGCGGCATCCTCACCGGCCCCACGGCGTGTGACGCCGTCGCAGGTGCGACGGCGACTGCCTCGCCGAGAAACGGCGGGGCCGGCGGCAACCAGTCGGGGCTCGTGAACCTCTTCGTCGCCAACAACACGATTCAGGTTCCTGTCGGCATCGCGGCGAACATCTGCGGCGTGACTGCCAACATCCTCGCGACTGCGACCGCCACCGGCGGCGCCACGTGTAACGCGATGGGCAACGGCACCGCGACCGGGTGATGCGCTTGGCCGGGGACCAGGCCGACGCCTGGTCCCCGGCCCCTCGGCGGGTCGTCCGATCGCCGGCTCTGGCGCCAACCAACGCGTCGAGGACGACAGTTACTCGAGGATCTCGATGCCAAGCGCCGCCGCGAACGCGGGGCCGTTCTCGAGCACGTCGTTCCAGGGCATCCGCGCGCCTTCGAGCGCCTCGAGGCCGCGGGCGCCCTGCAAGCCGCAACCACGTAGCTCGATGCGCGCGATCGTCGCCGACGAGAAGACCGCCTCCCCGAGGTCGCAGCGTTCGAAGAGGACGTCCTTCAGCGACGCGGCATAGAAGACGCACTCGTTCATCCGGCAGTCGCGGAAGACGACGCGCTGGAGCTTCGCGAAGCGCAGCCCGACGAGGTCGAGGCGGCACTCGTCGAACGTGACGTCGGTCAAGGAGGACTCTGCGAGATCGCTGCCGGTCAATCGGCAGAGCCGCACTGCGGTGCGGTGCAGCGCGAGGCGCGGCCGGCGGCTGTTTGCCGCGTCGACGTTCTCGAGCGCCGCGTCGACGAGGTCGTCTAGTTCGACCGGCGGCGCGGTCCCTTCGACGAGGTCGGGCGGATAAGGCGACTGCGGCGGCTTGCCCACGGCCGTCCAGTGTAGGAGGCGCGGCCTGGTCGCGAAGCGATCGCGACCAGGCCCCGGTACCTGCCGAACGCGAACCAGAGCACCCGCGCGGCCTACGCTTGGGCACATGAGCTCGCAGGCGATCCGCCGCGTCCGTCTTCTGCTCGTCGTTGTCGTCGTTGCGTGGTTCTTCTCGCCGCCGGCGTGGCGCTACGCCGTGCCGCTGTGGCTGCCGTTCGTGCTCGCGCTCGGCCTGGAGCTCGAGTTTCTCGCAGGTGGGTTGCTGCGGCCCGCGCGAGGGCCGGTCGAGCACGACCGCGGCCCGCAGCGCGCCGACCTGGAACGGTTCGGGTGGGCGGGAGAACAGCCGGACGAGGACGACCCGACCTTCTGGACCTCGCCGCCCGTGCCGAGGCGACGAGCTCCACCGCTGCGCCGCGTCGGCGCGTCACTCGTCGTCGTGGCCTTTGTCGCGCTCGCCGCTTGGGGGATCAGCATTCGCCGCGGCTGGAGCGCGCTCGAGCACGGAACCCAGACCCGCATCGAGCACTCGCTGTCGGCTCAGGCGGAACGAATCGCGGGTCATCCGGTGCGCGTGCGCTGCGACACCAAGGGCACGCACGTCGGCGCGGTTCAGGAGACCGACGGAATCGCGGAAGTCGGGGGCCGCGATGCGTGGCTCACGCCGTCGATCTGCTTCCGCCTCTACAAGCTCATCGACCACAAGGACACGCAGGCCTTCAGTCCCACCGGGCGTGCGATCGCCGTGCTCGCACACGAGGCGTGGCACCTGCACGGCGTTTCCGACGAAGGCGTGACGAATTGCTACGCGTTCCAGTCGGGAGTGGGTGTCGGCGTCCGGCTGGGGCTTTCGCGCGAACGTGCGCGTGCGCTGATGCGGGAGCAACTCGCGACGAACGGCTCGGACTCGTCAGGCGACTCGCGCTACGTCGTGCCGGCGGGCTGTAGCAACGGCGGCCGCTACGACCTCGACCGTTCCTCGTCGCAATTTCCCTAAGGAGCGCTCGCGCTCTTCTCCGTGCTGAACGAGACCACTCGACCTTTCGAATGACGATCACGTCACCCGCACCTGCTTCTTATGAAGCGCCGAGGTCCCCGGCTCAGAGTCGATGGATGCAACCGTCAGACGATCAACGCGGGCCGGTGACCCGCCGGTAGCCGGCCCGCGTTCGCACGTAGACCTGCCAGCTGTAGTAGCGGAGGAACCCGCGCCGGTCGTGCGTGATCCGCCGCGTGTAGCGCGCGACCGCGTCGACGTAGAGCGGCGAGTGGTTGTAGTGAAAGAGCGCCGCACGCTCGTCGCTCGCGGCGTGGTTCGCGGCGAGGTAGTTCGCAGCGCCGAGGATCGCGTCGTGCGGGTCGTGGACGTCGCCGCCGAGGCCGTAGGCGCGCCACGTCGCCGGCTCGAACTGCATCGGGCCCTGCGCGCCGGCAGTGCTCGCGTTGCGGATCCTGCCGAAGCCGGACTCGACGAAGTTCACCGCAGCGAGGAGTTGCCAGCGGACGCCGAAGCGAGTCTGCGCCTCGCGATACCAGCGCAGCAGCCGGTCGGCGCGCGGCGCCGGCCCCACGCGCGGCGGGACGCGCAACGACGGCGAAGACGAGGCGAGCGCTGCGAGGTCGGTGCGGGCCGCGACATCGTCGGCAGCGGCCGGGTCGAGCCGGACGACTGCCGCGGCGAGGCGGACGTTCGCCGCGAGCGCGCGGATGATGCGCTGCACGTAGAGCGCGAGCAAGGTGACGTCGCGCGGCGGCGCGGCCGAGGTGGCCCAGCGGTCGATCGCCTCGTTCAGCGAGCGCTCGGTCTGCACGAGCGCGGCGGCCAGCGGCCGCGGCGACGCGGGGATCGGAGCGGTCGGTGGCGGCGGCAGCGCGAGCCCCAACGCGAGCACGAGGCCTGCCGGGATCACCAGCGTAGTGTCCAGCATCCCCGCGCCGCGCGCGGGCTTCGTGTCACAATCCGCACATGACGTCGCTGGTGCAGAAGGCGATCGAGGAGGAGCACCACCTCGAGGAGATCGCCCGCGACGGCTACGCGCCCGCGACGCTCCCGATCGTGCTTGCCGGCATCGTGCTGGCGCTGACCGGGATCGTTGGCCTCGCGCTCGGGATCACGCTGGCCGTCTACTACTTGACGTAACGCAGCTCGGCCGGCAGCTCGGCCGCATGGACGACCACGAGCGTCTTCGTCGGGCGGCTCAGGGCGACGTACAGCTCGCGCAGCTCGATCAGCGCCGGCTCGACGACGACGACGTGATCGAACTCGAGCCCCTTCGCCTGCCGCGGCGTCAGGACCGGCACGCCGTTCCAGAGATCGTCGGCCGGCACCTCGTCCACGAGCTCCTCCGGGACGATCACCGCGAGCAGGCCTTCGGAGCGGGCGAGGCGTGCCGCGTCGTGGTAGGCCTCCGCGAGCAGGTGCTCCGGCTCGACGCGGCGGACGGTCGGCGCCGCCGCGCCGGTGCGATACGAGATCGGCGGAGCGACGTCGGGCGCGATCGTGTCGAGCAGCGGCAGCGCCAGCTCCATGATCTCGCGCGGCACGCGGTAGGCGTGCCGCAGCTCCTCAACGGTCGCACCTTCCCCCGAGGGCAGGTGCGGCAAGACCTCCTCCCAGCGCGAGTAGCGGACGGCACCCGTCGCCTGCGCGACATCGCCGAGGATCGTCAGCGCGCCCTCTCGCGCGCGCCGCGCGATCATGCGCAACTGCATCGGCGTCAGATCCTGGGCCTCGTCCACGATCACATGGCCGTACGCCCGTGGCGGCGTGTCGAGCACCGTGCGCGCCTCGTCGAGCAAGGGGATGTCGCCGTCCGACCAGCCCGCGCCGCGGCGGAGCAACAGCTGCTGCTCGCGCGCATCGAGAATGCCGTCGGCCGCCTCGGCGAGCGTGGCCCGAGTCGTGAGCAGCGAGCGGACGAGCCGGTCCGGCTGCACGAGCGGCCACGCGGCCTTCACGACGTGGTCGAGGTAGCCCTTCGCCTTGAGCGCGCGCTCGACCTCGTCGAAGTTGCGGATCGCGCTCAGCCCGAGCAGGCGGCCGTATTCCTCGTAGAACCGGCGCAGAGGCTCATGCGGAAGCGTTCCCGTGCGAGCGCCGTCGTGCCGCCCTCACGGGCCGCCTCGAGCAGCTCGCGCACCTCGCGCAGGCGCACGGATACGAAGGAGCCCTCGAGCCGCAGCACGAGCTCCTCCGGCTCCGACACCAGGCGAAGCTCGGCCGCGCGCCGCACCACCTCGGCGAGGCGGAGGTCGGCCTTCAGCTCCGCCACGGCCGGAGGGTCGCGCAGCTCTGGCACGACGCCGTCGACCAGCTCGCCGACGGCGCGCTGCTCCACACTCTCCTCCCCGAGCGCCGGCAGCACGTGGCTGACGTACTCCATGAACGTGCGGTTGGGCCCGACGACGAGCACGCCCCGGTGCTGCAGGTCGTCGCGTGCCGTGTAGAGGAGCCAGGACGCGCGGTGGAGGCCGACGGCGGTCTTCCCGGTGCCCGGGCCGCCCTGGATGACGAGCGTGCTCGCAGGATCGTGCGTGATCAGGCGGTACTGGTCGGACTGAATCGTCGCGACGATGTCGCGCATGCGGGTGTCGCGCGTCCGCTCGAGCTCCTCGAGCAGGAAATCGCCGACCGCGGCCCCGTCCACGATCGAGCCGTCGAGCGCCTCGTCGGCGATGTCCAGCAGCCTTCGTCCCTCGGTGCGGAACCGCCGGCGCAGCGTGACGCCGTGCGGATCCTGCGGCGTCGCGGTGTAGAAGGCGCGCGCGGCCGGCGCCTGCCAGTTCACGACGAGCTGCCGCTGCTCCTCGTCGTGCACCCACCGCCGGCCGATGTAGAGCGGCCGCTGCATCGTCTCGACGTCGAGACGGCCGAAGCAGAGGCCGCGCTCAGCGTCCTCGTACGTGCGCAGGCGACGGGCCGCCCACGCGTCCATCGCCGCCTGGGCGACCTCTCCGTCGACCTTGTCTCCGGCGCCGGCGACGACCTGCCGCATGCGCTCGAGGTGCTCGTACGCGCGGTCGACGTAGCGCTGCTCGGCCGCCAGATCGGGGTGGCTCATGCAACCT
>JABFWJ010000013.1 GCA_013362295.1 Thermoleophilia bacterium | reverse complement strand
GTCCCGGCCGGCCGTGTGCGTGACGTCCTCTCCGGTCGCGACGGCGGCCAGGACCAGGTCGTCGTGCTGGGCGAGCGCGTCCTCGTCGCCAACCGCATGCCCGTCGAGGTGCGGGGCCGCTCGATCGGCGCTGTCGTCACGCTCCGCGACCGCACCGAGCTCGACGCACTGTCGCGCGAACTCCACGACATCCGCAACCTGGCCGACGCGCTGCGCGCACAGGAACACGGATTCCAACACCGCCTGCACGTGATCAGCGGACTGATCGAGCTCGGCCGCTACGACGACGCCGTACAGGAGATCAATCGCTCGTCGCTCCTCCACCAGGAACTCGCCGCATCACTCTTCGACCGCGTCGGCGATCCAATCCTCGCCGCACTACTCCTCGGGAAAGCAGCAGTCGCGAGCGAGCACGGCGTCACCCTCGACGTGCACTCGACAGAGCTCCCGCACGAGCTCGAGGACGTCCACTCGCTGGTAGCGATGCTCGGGAACCTGATCGACAACGCACTCGAGTCCGCGTCGAACGGCGACGGCCGCCGCCAGGTCGACGTATCGCTCCAGGCCGAGGGCGGCGAGCTCCTCATCACCGTTCACGACTCCGGCCCCGGCATCGATCCCGCGCTGACCGAGGAAATCTTCCGCGACGGATTCACCACGAAGATCGCGCGCGACGGGCAGCGCAAGCGGGGCCTCGGCCTTGCGCTCGTCAGCCAGGAGGTGCGCCGCCGGCGCGGATCGATCGGAGTCGAAAACATCGGCGGCGCCCGCTTCGTCGTGCGTCTGCCGCTGCGCTCCCTGGAAAGGTCGGCGCCGTGATCAGGACACTCGTAGTAGACGACGACTTCATGGCGGTCTCTGTGCACCGACAGTTCGTCGAGCGGATACCGGGCTTCGAAGTCGTCGGCGAAGCCACAACGGCCCGCGAAGCGCAGGCCGCGGTCATGCAACTCGCTCCCGAGCTCGTACTGCTCGACATCTACCTGCCGGACGCGAACGGCATCGACCTGATCCGGCACCTGCGCGCGATCCGCTCACCACGCGTCGACGTGATCGCCATCACCTCCGCAAAGGATGTCGAGGTCCTCCGCGACGCGATGCAGCTCGGCGTCGTCCACTACATCGTCAAGCCCTTCACGTTCGCAACCTTCCGCGAACGGCTCGAGAGCTACCGCGCCGCCCGGCAACGGCTCGACCAGATGCAACACGCCGAGCAGCGAGACATCGACCGCCTCTACGGGCTGCTCCGAACAAGCGGCGAAGCATCTCTGCCAAAGGGGATTTCCCCGCCGACGCTCACTCTCGTCGCAACGCTTCTGCGAGACTCGGAAGCGGCGTTGTCGACGGCAGAACTGGCCGCTCGAGCAGGCCTCAGCCAGGGCGTCGCCCGACGGTACCTCCGATTCCTCGCTGACTCAGGCGCCGTCGACTACACCCTCCGCTACGGCGCCGCCGGACGGCCCGAGCACCTCTACCGCTGGACGCCCGCATCGACACCCTCGTAGACACGGCACGACCACAGCTCCCGTTCAGCGAGGATAGCGTTGTCGGCCGAGCCGGCAGCCCGCGGCGCTTCGTCCTGCTCGCGCGCGGTCAGCTCATCGAAAACGTTCGGGTTTGTACGGCTGGGCGAATTTGCTTGTCGCCTTGAGTAGGCCATGAGCGAAGTCCATCGCAGCAGCCCAGCCGCGGAAAGGCGTCACGCGTTTCGACGACTTCGCGGCAAGAGTCGGCAGCAGCGAGACGGTCGCTGCGCGCACCCGCCAGCAGTACCGGCTCACCGAAAAGGCGCCGATCTCTTCCTCGCCCTCGCCGCGCTGATGCAATGGGGGCCGCTCGACGTCTGGAGTCAACAAAATCGAGGGCTGGCGGATCAAACTAAAAGCGATTGTGCTTGCCGGGGACCGGAGTCGTGACGACCTCGTGTAGCTCCTTTGGCACCTTCGACTACTTCTAACGTCAGCAGATCGGATCGGTACGGTTCGTGTGATGAGGCGCCAACGACGCAAATTGCTCCGCTGGCACTGCACTGGCTCATACGGGCGCCGTCAAGCCAGACAACAGCTGGGGACAGGTCTTGGGGACAGGCACCTGCGGCCGCTCCGAGCCGCGTCCTTCGAGCCGGTACCGGTACGCCCACAACGGCTGCCCGTCCGGACCCTTTGTCCTCAGCTTGAACACCTGGCCGTGCTGGATCATCTCGAGCCTCCTCGATCAAACAACGGGATCGAGGAATCTCGCGCAGACCTAGTACGAGAGGGCGTCCACGACGGCGCGCACGATCGCGCGACGCTCGACGACGACGATCCGCATGCGGTGCAGCCTCATCCTTTCGCCGTGATGCGTACTGCTCGCGCGAAGCGCGCGACGGCGGCGGGTGCGAGCGCTCCGGCGGGCAGTTCGACGACGAAGGCGCTCGCGTGCGGGAAGCGGTGTGTCTGCCAGGTGACGGCGCTTCCGGGCTCGCGTGTGAGTGGAGCTAGGCGGAGGCCAGAGGCGCTGGCGAAGCGTCGTTCGAGTGCGCGATTCCCGGTCGAGTCGTCGACGAGGTCGAGGTGCTGGTGGAACCAGATCGAGAGCGTGGGGCGCACGCGCTCGATCAACCGGAAGGCGAGGCGCGTTTCCGGCTCGGACAGGGGCCGCGGTCCCGAGTAGTAGGTGCCGGAGAGCCTCTGCCACTGCCAGGGGAAGTTTCGGTTGAGGTCGACACTGTGGGCGTTGCCGCGGCTTCTGGCTGCCGCGCCGTCGGGGTTCAGGTCGGAGACGATCCAGAGGTCGGTCTCGGCGGGCGGCGGCGTCGAGATGAGCCGGTCCGCGATCGCGATGCCGGCGCATTCGTTGCCGTGGGTGCAGCCGACGACGAGCGTCTTGCGGAGCGTGTCGGGATCGCCGGTCTCGACGGCGGTGATCGGGCGGCCATCGACTGAGTGGCCGAGCAGGATCGTGCGGCGGACGGTCGCGTCGGCGCCCGCGGCCGCCCTGACCGCTCCCGCCCACGCGACAGCGGCCGAGGCGAGCGCGCAGACGGCGATGAGGCCGCGGCGTGGCGTCATTGCTCGCGGAGGATTGCCCCGAGCGGCAGGCGGCGAATCTGCAGGGCGGCGAGCGCGGCTGCGACGAGGCCGCCGGCGAGCGCGGCGCCGCCGAGGCCGAGCAGGAACATCCAGGGGACGGCGAGGTGGTCGGGTGGCGGGTCGAAGACGTGCTGGAGCATCGCGACCAGCATCTCGGCGAGTAGCCAGCCGAGCAGCGTCGCGAGCGCGAGCGAGAAGGCGAGCACGAGCGCGGCTTCGCTCCAGAGAAACGCGGCGGCGCGGCGGAGCGAGGCGCCGAGCGCCGACATGGTGGCGAGTTCCTGCCGGCGCTCGGCGAGCGCGACCGCGACATAGAGGGCCGTCGTCGCCGCGGCGAGTGCGAGCACGAACGCTTCTTCGATTCGGCTGATCCCGCGCAGGTCGACGGTCGTGATCGAGCTGACGGTCTGCGCGCTTTGGCGGCGAATGTCCTTGACGTTGGTGCCGAAGCGACCGGTCGCGGCGGCGACCTGTCGTGCGAGGCTCGTCGGGTCTCCGCCGGCGCGGACGAAGAGAACGTTCGGGCCTGGATCGTGGGTGACCTGCTCCAGGTAGGACAGGTTCGTGACCATGAACGAGTCGCGCGGCGCAGAGGGGAACTCCTGCACGACGCCGACCACGTGGAAGGGTGCGACGCGGAAGCGGCCTGTCGCGTGGTCGAGCACGCGGAGACGCAGCAGGTCGCCGAGGTTGAGCGAGTAGTCGGTGATCGTTTCCTTGGACACGAGGATGCCGTCGCGGGTCGTGCGCAGGCGCTGGAGCATCTGGCCGGCGCTGCCGCCGAGGAAGTAGGAGTCGCGCAGGCTCGTGCCGCGGGTGAGCGTGGCGGGGTCGACGCCGAAGGTGTCCTGGAGGTCGGGCCCGACGTAGGCGTAGGAGTGGTCGACGGCGGACACGCCGGCGGCGCCCGGTAATCCGGCGACCCGCTGCAGGAGGCCGTGTCGGGCGATGGCGCCGGGGGGCGCTGTTGCGACGACGTCGGCGCCGAGGGTGAGCTGGGCGTCGACGCGTGCCTGCTGGTCGTAGGTGGCGACGAAGATGCCGAGGTTGACGCCGAAGGCGAGCAGCAGCCCGAGCACGAGCAGGCCGCGGTTGAGCGCGGCGCCGCGCCGGCCCGCGCTCGCGAGCAGGAAGCCGGCTGCCGTCGTCGCGCGTCGGCCTGCGGCGCGGCCTGCCATCCAGGCGAGGAGCCGGCCGCGTAGGCGCACGAGCAGGAGGGCGGCGCCGATCCAGAGCAATGCCGGTGCGAGGAACATGTAGATCGAGAGCGACAGCGTCGGGTTCGAGTCGGGGTTGACGACCGCCGAGAAGCCGGTGCGTACGGTCAGCCAGTAGACGAGCCCGGCGACGGCGAGGCAGAGCAGATCGAGGTAGAGCCGCTGCCAGAGTGGCGTGCCGGTGCGCCGCACGCTTCGTCGCCCCTCGCCGACGCTGCTGCGGAAGGCGGCGACCGAGGTGCCGATTCGCGCAGCTGCCGCGCCCGCTGTGGCGAGCGCGATGCAGATTCCGAACGTGGCGAGCAAGCGTGTGGTCGTGACGCCGCCGGCGGCGGCCGCGAGCCGAACCGCGGCGAGCGCGAGACCGGTTCCGAGCGCGCCGGCGACGATGCCAAGCAGGAGGCTCTCGAGCCCGGCGAGTGCGAGCAGGTCGCGGCGGCGCGCTCCGCGGGCCCGGAGCAGCGCCAGGCTCTGCCGGTCGCGCTCGACGGTGCCGAGCGCCGCCAGGTAGGCGAGCCCGACCGCGACGAGCGCGCCGGGCACGGCGAGCATGATGTAGAGCGTCTCCGCGTAGAGGGCGTCGCCGGCCGCCGTGTTCAGCTGGTCGGCGAGGTTGTCGACAAAGACGACCTGGCCGGGCAGCGAGCGCTCGACACGGTTGCGGATCCCGGTCGCCTGCACGAGCGCGTGCGCGGGGCTGCCGGTGAGCGCGGCCGGGTCGGCCTGCGCCTGCACCTGCCATTGCGTCCCGCTCTGAGAGCCGGGGATGGCGGAGGCGCCGGCGGCGCCGCTGATCCTCGGCAGTGCTGGGGCGATCTTGGCTGCGAAGGTCGCCAGCGAGACGATCGCAATGTCGGCGGGCGGCTGCGCCGGCGCGGGGCCGAGCAGCGGGTTGAGCGGCTGGAAGAGCACGTCCGAAGCGGTGACGAGCGCGATCCCGCTCACGCGCAGCCGGACCGGGCGGGCGCCGGACTTTGGCGTCAGCGACACGGTGTCGCCCGGCTGCGCCTGCATGGTCGCGGCGAGCTGCTGGTCGAGCACGATCTCGCCCGGCCGCAGCGAGCCGCGCAGGAAGCGGAACGTCTGCAGATGCGCCAAGTAGCCCGGCGGGATGGCGAGGATCGATCCTGCCCCTGAGCGGATCGTTCCCATCGTGGGGGCGGTGTGCTCAAGCCCGGCGAAGGGCGCCGTCGCGGTCGGCACGGCCTCCGCGACTCCCGGCTGGCGGGCGACACCCGCAGCGACCTGGGTCGCGGCGCGGTAGCTGCCGACCGGCCCTTGCCAGTCGAGCGGGACGCTTCTGACGGCGGTCCCGGTCATCGTGCCGAGCGAGTGGCCGACGAAGAGCAGCATCGCTCCGAGGAGTCCCACCGCCGCGGCGAGCGTGAGCATGCGGACGAGCGTCCGCCACGGCGTGCGCACCAGCTCCGAGAGCATGAGAGGCGCAACCGCGATCACCGCGACTGCTCCCCGAGGACGACTCCGTCTTCCAGCTCCAGTCGCCGGTCGAGCCGCTCCGCGACGTCGACGTCGTGGGTCGCGACGACCAGCGCGAAACCGAACTCGGCCTGCAGCGCGTCGATCAGATCGAGCACCCGCTGGGCGGTGTCGGAGTCGAGGTGGCCGGTCGGCTCGTCGCAGAGCAGCAGCTTGGGCCGCTGCGCGAGCGCGCGCGCAAGCGCGACCCGCTGCGCCTCGCCGCCCGACAGCTCGGCTGGCAGATGGTCGACCTTGGCGGCGAGGCCGACCAGCTCGAGCAGCGCCTCCGGCTCGAGCTCGGGTCCGGCGCCGTTCGGGGCGACGTGCGCCGCGAAGGCGACGTTCTCGGCGGCGGTGAAATAGGGCAGCAGGTTCGCTCCCTGGAAGACGTAGGCGATCCCGTGCGCGCGCACCGCGCCGCGCGCCGCCCGGTCAAGCGACGAGAGCGGTTGCCCGCGCAAAGTGATCTCGCCGGCGGTCGGCTCAACGAGGCCGCCGAGGACGTGCAGCAGGGTCGTCTTTCCGGAGCCGGAGCGGCCGAGCAGCGCGACGCGCTCGCCGTTGCCGATCGCGAGCGAGACGTCGGCTAGCGCACGCACCGCCGCCTCGCCCTCGCCGTAGACGACGGTGACGTCACGGCAGGAAGCAAGCGACGCCTGCACGAGCGACCCGACGGTCATGCAGCCACCCCATCGCGGATCTCGATCACCCGGTCGACAGCGTCGGCGACACGCGCGGAGTGGGTGACGACGACGACGGTGCTGCCGAACTCCTCGCGCAGCCGCTGCAGCGCCCGCAGGACGGTCTCCTCGTTGCGGCGGTCGAGCTCGGCGGTCGGCTCGTCCGCGAGCACGAGCCGCGCTTCCCGCGCTGCCGCCGCTGCGATCGCAGCCCGCTGCTGCTCGCCGCCCGACAGTGAGCCGGCACGCTGCCCCGCGCGGCGCTTCAGCTCGAAAGCCTCGAGGGCACGCTCCACGACGGCGCGACTTGCCGCGCGGCCGGCCAACCGCAGCCCCAGCGCAACGTTCTCCCGCGCGCTCAGGCCCGGCCAGAGGTTGCCGCCCTGGAAGACGATCGCGACCTCTCGCGCGCGGTAGGTCGCGAGCTCCGCTTCGCCGAGCCGGGCAAGCGAGCGGCCGAAAGCGACCACATCTCCGGCCGACGGCTCGTCCAGGCCCGCCGCGAGGTGGAGCGCGGTGCTCTTGCCGGAGCCGGAGGGGCCGTAGAGCGCGACCAGCTCGCGCGGCTCGACCCGCAGGTCGAGGCCGCGCAGCGCGACCGTCTCGGCCGGGCCGGAGCGGAAGATTCGGAAGACGTCGTGGAACTCGAGCGCGCCGAAGGTGAGCTCTTCGCGACGCTCGGGCTCGCGGTAGAGGCTCCTCAGCTCCACCGGAAGCTCTCGATCATCATCCGGTAGGCGTCGACGTTGTCGACTCCCACCGGTGTGCCGAGATCGACGACCGCGCGCCGGCTGCCCTTCCAGAGGTAGTAGCGGTCGACGACGAGCTTCACCCGCTTGCCGGTGACGGCGTTGGGCGCGCTCTCGGTGCTGTAGACGACCTTGAACGCCGGCCGGCCCGAGATCGTCATCGCCTGCGGTGCGCTCTCGAGACGCGCGCTGCCGAGCTGCGCGAGGTCGGCCCGCACGGAGGCACGTGTCGGCGCGGTCCCATGGGCGACGACGATGCGGACGATGTTGTTCTTGTCGCGGAAGGTGACCTGAGCGCCCGAGCCGCGCTGCGCCCACCCCTCGGGGTACTTCATCGAGTAGCCGGCGCTCGCGTTCGTGAAAACGAGGAACACCTGGTTGTCGGGGATGTCACCCGCCGCCGCCGAGTTCGCCTCCGCCTGCAGCGCCCCCGGTCCGCTCGTGCCGGCCGCCGTGGTCGTCGGCGCGGCGGTCGTGGTCGGAGCGCTGCTCGGCGCCGTCGTTGCGCCGGCCGACGGCGACCCGGAGGCGTTGTGCTTGGAGCCGCCGCAGCCGGCGGCGATGCCTGCCAGCAGCAGGGCGAGCGCCAGCCACGGCCGGCGCCGGGCCGACCCGAAACTCCCGTTCATCGCTCCGATTGGGCGATCATCACACGCGGCAGATGACACACAGATGACGGCGGCGTACCCATACCGCTCATTCCGAGACCGGGGAGACGGGAAGCGAGATCCAGGCGTCCGCCCCGACGGGCTCGCCATTCACGACATGGGCCGTGCCTTGGTGCGACTCGGCGATCGTCTTCACGATCGCGAGCCCGAGCCCGCTGCCACCGCCGCCGCGGACGGCATCGACGCGTGCGAAGCGGTCGAAGGCGCGCGCGAGAAACTCGGCCGGAAAACCGCGGCCGTCGTCGCGGACATGCAGCTCGACCCGTTCGTCGATCCGTGTCGCGGCGAGCGTGACCTCGTCCCCTCCGTAGCGGAGCGCGTTGTCGACGAGGTTGCCGAGCGCTTGCTCCAGCCGCAGCCGGTCCGCCTCGACCACCAGTCCGTTCGGAGTCGTCGACTGCACCCTCTTTCGGAGCTCGGCGGCACGCCACTCGAACCGGCTCGCCACCGTCGCGAACAAGCGGGCGACGTCGATCGGCTCCTGCCGCAGCGGCAGCCGGCCGCCGCGGTCCGCCCGGGCGATCAGGAGCAGATCCTCCGCGAGCTGGGAGAGCCGGTCGGCCTCGTAGGAGGACCAGCGCACAGCCTCCCGCAACTCCTCAGCGGTCTGCGCCTGGCGAAGAGCAAGCTCCAGCTCGGTGCGCAACAGCGCGAGCGGCGTGCGCAGCTCATGGCCCGCGTCGGCGACGAAGTCCCGCTCCCGCGCCAAGGCCGCTTCGAGCCGGCCGAGCATCTCGTTCAGCGTCGCACCGAGCCGCTGCAGCTCATCTCCGGTCGGCGGCACCGGCAGCCGCTCGCCGGGACGCTCCGCCGAGATGACCGAGGCCCGGCGACGCATCGACTCCACCTGCCGCAGCGAAAGCCCCGCGAGCAGATAGCCGACCGCAGAGGCGAGGAGAAGCGCGATCGGGCCGGCGATCAGCAGCTCGTCGCGGAAGCTCGCCAGCGTCTCGGCGTCGTTCTGACGGGTCGCGCCGACCACGAGCACGACCGGCATGCCGCGACGCGTCATGGTCGTCGCGAACAGACGCGACCCCTCGTCCAAGCCCGGTACCGGCGGCATGTCGAGGTAGAGCGGAGCCCGCCTCGCCGCGCGGAGCTGGCGGGCGGAGAGGAGCGCGGTGCGTCCGAGCGGTCGCGTCGCATCGACGACCTTTCCATCCGGCGAGAGCAGCTGGGCGTAACTCTCGCCGCGCTCGACGAAGCGACCGCCGGTGTCGCGCGCGAGCGAGCCGCGCGGATCGCCAACGAGCGCTGCGAGGTCCTGCGCGCGCAGCTGCAGCTGCCGGTCGAGCGAGAGCGCGAGATGCGAGTCGAGGCGCAGGTAGAGAAACAGCCCGGAGCCGGCGAGGACGGCGGCCATTGCAACGGCGAACGCCGCCGTCACCCGCAGCCGGATCGGCAGCCGGCTCACTGCGCCTCGTCTCGGCGCAGCCGGTAGCCGGCGCCGCGTACCGTCTCCAGCGATTCGCGGCCGAACGGCTCGTCGATCTTGCGTCGCAACCGGCGCACGTACACGTCAACGACGTTGGAGCGGTTGTCGTAGGCGAAGTCCCAGGCGTGCTCGAGCAGATGCAGCCGTGAGAGCACCTCGCCCGGGCGGCGCATGAACGTCTCCAGCAGCGCGAACTCCTTCGCCGACAGCGAGATCGCCGCCGAGCCGCGCGACACGTCGCGCGTCGCCGGATCGAGCCGCAGGTCGCCGACCGCGAGCACCGCAGCCCGGCCCGTATCGCCGCGGCGGGCGAGCGCCCGCAGCCGCGCCAGCAGCTCGGCGAACGCGAACGGTTTGACCAGGTAGTCGTCGGCGCCGCTGTCCAGGCCTGCCACGCGGTCGTCGACCGAGTCGCGCGCCGTCAGCATCAACACCGGCGCCCACACGCCCGCGGCGCGCAGGCGACGGCAGACCTCGAAACCGTCCAGGTCGGGCAGCATCACGTCGAGCACGACCGCGTCGTAGTCGTGCGCGGGCGCCATCCAGAGCGCGTCCTCCCCGCACGAGGCGACGTCGGCCGCCAGCCCCTCGCCGGTGAGGCCGCGGCGGATCAGGCTCGCCATCCGCAACTCGTCCTCCACGATCAGCACCCGCATGGCCCGATCCTCCCCCATGCGCATGAACGCCCGATGACAGTTCGATGACAACCAGTCATCGCGAGTTCATGTTCGCTCCCTACGGTGCCGCGAAACCGACGAAGGGACCGTATGACGACGCGCATCCTCAGCCTCTGCATCCTCCTGCTCGCCGGCGCGACCGCGGCCGCGGGGACGGCCGCGACGCACCGATCCTCAATGCCACCGGCATCGAGCTTCCGCGCCCGCGTCGACAACCCGTGGTTCCCCCTCCTCCCAGGCACCCGTTACGTCTACACCGGCGCCAAGGACGGCAAGCCCTCGCGCGACGTCCTCACCGTCACGCACCAGACCAAGACCATCGACGGCGTACGCTGCGTCGTCGTGCATGATCGGCTCTACCTGCGCGGCCGCCTCGGCGAGCGCACCACCGACAGGTACAGCCAAGACGCCAACGGCAACGTCTGGTACTTCGGCGAGAACACCGCCGAGCTCGACGCGCACGGGCACGTCACCAGCACCGCAGGCACCTGGACCGCCGGCGTCAACGGCGCCCAACCGGGCATCTACATGCCCTCCAACCCCCGCGTCGGTCAGTCCGGACGGCAGGAGTACTACAAGGGGCAGGCCGAGGACCACTACAAGGTGATCGGCCTCTTCGGCACCGTCGCGCCGGCCGGCGCGGCGAACACGCTTCTCACCCAGGGGTGGACGCCGCTCGAGCCCGGCGTGATCGACCACAAGATGTACGTCCGCGGCATCGGCACTGTCCTCGAGCAGACCGAGAAGGGCGGCAACGAGCGCAACGAGCTCGTCTCCGTCAGCAGGGGCGCCTGACCCACGCGGCCGACCGGTTGTTCAGTTCCATGTCAGAACCCCGCCGCTACCCTCCCGCGATGCTTGCGACCACCCATGCGGGGCCGCGCTCCGGCCTGCGCCAGATGCTCAACAAGGTCCCGGAGGTCACCGCCTACTTCTGGGTGATCAAGGTCCTCTGCACGACTGTCGGCGAGACAGCCTCCGACTATCTCTCCGACAACGTCGGGCTCGGCCTGACGAACACGACCTACATCACCGCGGCGCTGCTCGTCGCGACGCTCGTCTTCCAGTTCCGCGCGCGCCGCTACATCGCAGGCGTCTACTGGCTCGGCATCGTGCTGATCAGCGTCGTCGGCACGCAGATCACCGACAACCTGCACGACAACCACGGCGTGCGGCTCACCGTCACGACTTCCATCTTCGGTGGCCTGCTCGCGCTCGCATTCCTCGCGTGGTGGCTGAGCGAACGGACGCTGTCGATCCACACGATCTACACGACCCGCCGCGAGGCGTTCTACTGGCTCGTTGTCCTCTTCACCTTCGCGCTCGGCACCGCGGGCGGCGACCTGATCGCCGAGCGGTACAGCCTCGGCTACACCTGGGCGCTGCTTCTGTTCGCGGGCGCGATCGCACTCGTCGCCGCACTCCACTACGGCCTGAAGCTCAACGCCGTCCTCTCGTTCTGGATCGCCTACATCCTCACCCGTCCGCTCGGCGCCTCCACCGGCGACCTACTGGCCTCGCCGCGCCACGACGGCGGACTCGGACTCGGCACAACGGTGACGAGCTTCGTGTTCCTCGGCGCGATCCTGATCGTCGTCACATACCTCGCGATCACCAAGCGCGATGTCACGCTCGACCACGGCATCGCACCCGACGCGCACGCGCAAGTCCTCGTCGCCGTCGACCGCACCGCAGTAACGCCCGAACTCGTCGACGTCCTACGCGAACGCGCAGAGCGCTCCCCGGCGAGCTTCCACGTACTCGTGGCGAACCCGTCGGCGAAAGCGGAACTCACCGAGCACGAACGCGAACGCCACCACGAAGAAGGCGAACGCGTGCTCGCGCTCACCCTTCCCTTCGTCGAG
Organism: Thermoleophilia bacterium; assembly: GCA_013362295.1. GTDB lineage: Bacteria > Actinomycetota > Thermoleophilia > Gaiellales > Gaiellaceae > PALSA-600. Next base: position 732 of record JABFWJ010000013.1, on the reverse strand, counting down.
CAGGCGGTCGGAAGCCCGGTCACCGGTTCGGTCTCGATCCGCCACGACCCGATGGACGCGATCGAGGAAGCCCTTCACGACGGCGACTTCCACGAAATCGTCCTCTCAACGCTCCCACACAGCGTCACGCGATGGCTGCACATCGACCTGCCGCACCGCGTCTCCCACCTCGGCCTACCGACGCGGACGGTCACCGCAACCGCGACCGACCGCAGCCGCCAACCCGCTCGCGAGCTGGAGACCGACGCCGCACGCTAACTCCACGGGCCGGTAGCTCAAACGGTAGAGCCCTCCGCTCTTAACGGAGGAGATGAGGATCGAAACCTCCCCGGCCCACCAATCTCCACGGCGGACACGGGGGCTTCCCGTCGGCGATCACGGCGACGTCGAGATGGGCCACCGGCGCGGGAGCGAGCCCGGCCGTCACCGCGCCGGACATGGAGCACTTATGGAGCAGACCGGTGGCAACCTCGGGCAATCACAGGCAGACAACGCGGACGCGCAACCGCCAAACGGCTTGCAAAGCGCCGCCCTCAGTTGCGTCCCGTTGCGGACGACCCGAGATGATAAGGAATGCCATGAAGAAGGGCCTCCCCGATGACAGGCTCCGGCTTGTCATCTGGAGCTATCGCAGAGGAGGCCCGCTTCCATGTTGTACGCCGGATTGGATCTCAGCCGCAAGCGTCTCGACTTCCACCTGCTCGACGCAGATGGTGCGACCGTCGACGTCGG
>JABFWJ010000378.1 GCA_013362295.1 Thermoleophilia bacterium | reverse complement strand
ACGGCGCGGTCGCGCTGCTCCTCGTCGACCTCGGCTGGTGGATGCTCGGCGGCCTGGCCGGCCGCAACCTGCTCGTCGCGATCCTCGTCGCGGCCGGCTGCGGCTATGCCGGCTACCGCACGTGGCGCGACCAGAGGAACCTGATCTGAGCGGACGCGAGCTGCTGGAGTCGCACGTCGCGCGCTTCAACGAGGGCGTGCGCTCCGGCGACTGGGAGCCAATGCTCGCGCACTTCGCCGACGACGCAGAGCTGCGGTTCGAGAACGCGCCCGCCGGGCCGTTCGTCGGGATCGACGAGATCCGCCGCGGCTACCGCGAGCAGCCGCCGGACGACGAGCTCCAGCTGCTCGGCATCCAGGACGACGAACAGGATCGCCGCGTTACGGCCGCCTTCGCGTGGCGGCGGGGCGGCACGGGCCGCCTGGTGCTCGAGCACGACCGCGGAGCGGTCAGGCGGCTAGTCGTGATCTTCGACGAGTGAGCCGATGCCGTCGAGGCGCGCGAGCGCCTCCCGGATCGTCATCAGCTGGCCGACGAAGATCGGGGTGTCGCGCTCGGTGTAGCGAGAGGCCTCGGAGTCGCGCAGCCGGAGCATCAGGTGCATGAAGTCCGCCGGCTCGTCGCACTCGAATGCAGTCATGAACTCCTGGTCGTCGATCCCGAAGGAGTAGGTCGTGTGGTTGTGGATCGTCGGGAACTCCTCGCGACCGATCCGCATGTGCTCCTCCATCGCGCGCTGCCGGTCGCTCTCGGCCAGCGCGTACCAGGGCCGGAGCTTCACGAACGGGTAGACGACGAGATAGGGCGAGCCTTGCGGCACGATCTTCCGCGCCCGCCGCGCAGAGGTGTACTCGGAGGCCTTCGTCGTCGCCAGATAGTTGTACGGGGTCTCGAGCCATCCGGCGAGCGGCGTCGCGTTGAGCGCCGCGCCGAGCTCGCCGAGCGTCTCGTAGCGCTCGGTGATCTTCCAGAGAAAGAAGTCGCATTCCGGCCGCACGCCCGTTGTCGAGTAGACGCGCAGGTGGTCGAAGCGCGAGCCGTACTCCTCGATCACGTCGGCGAAGGCGTCCCGGTGCGCCTCGCGCTCCTCGACCGGCAGCCGCCGCCACGCGGGATCCGCGCGGTAGAACGTGTAGGCGACGTACTGACCGGCCACGGCCTAAGGCTAGCGACGTTTCAGCCAGTCGTTCATGGCTGTAATCGTTTTGTCAACCGACTCGCCCGCGTCCTCGAAGGTCTTGCGGAACCGCTCGCGGTAGTGGTCGTAGGCTTTTCCGGCCTCTTCCTTCGCGGCGGGCTCCTGGTCGCGCTTCAGATAGTCGCCGCCGACGATGCGGTCGTACTCGCCTGAATGGATCCACTCCATCAGCTCGCCGACGCGGCGCACGGGATAGGAATGCGTGAGGTTGAGCTCGTTCAGGAGGCGCGAGAGGCGGTCCCACCCGGACGACCACTCGCGGTAGTCCTGCCCCTGGCGCAGGAACGCGTCGAGGTCGAGCCGCGAGGACGGAAGGCCCGCGGCCATCACCATGAGGGTGCGCGCCGTGACCAGCGGATCGCGGTTGACGAGCGTGGCGGCGCGGTCGGATGAGAGCTCGGCGGCGCGGAACCACTCGAGCAGCGCCGATCTGATCGCGATCAGCGGCAGCCCGGCCAGCGACTGAATGCGGACGAGCGGCTCGAGCTGCAGCAGGATCATCAGCGCGGTCTGGTAGAGGACGTGCTCCGAGAGGATGTGGCCGGCTTCGTGCGCGAGCACCGTTTCGAGCTCCGCCTCGTCGAAGAGCGTCAGCGCCTTCGAGTTGACGACGATCATCGGGCTCTGCGACCCGATCGCGGCGGCGTTCGCAAACGGCGCCTGGGTGACGTAGAGGTCGTAGAGACCGGGCATGTCGAGCGTCGCCAGAACGTTCTCGTAGCGTTTCCAGACCTCCGGCAGCTGCTGAGGCCCGAGCTGGACCGACGAGGCCAGCATCCCCTGCCGGAACGCACGCTCGTAGCGGAACTCGATCAACTTCCGCACGACCGCGTCGAGGCCGGGGATCGACTTCAGCGCGGCGGTCGCGGCGCGGTCCGCGGGATGCTCGTACGCCTTCGCCGAGATCCCGGTGAGGCGGCGGCTGACGGGCGTGGTCATCCGCCGGGAGTTGTACTCGAAGCTCGGTCGAGTGCGGCGCGGACGGCGGGCTCGCTCGTTTTCGGCGTGCCGTCGGCGTAGCGCGTCCCGCTCTGGAGGCCTTCGAGACGGGTCTCGTCGACGACGTGGAAGAGGAAGAGCATGCGGACGTTCGGCTGCCGCTCGGCCGCGCGGATCGCCTCGCCGTAGTACAGCGCCTGCGTCTGCTCGTCGACGGGAGCGACCACCTCGCGGCCGGTGTACAGCGGCTCCTTCGCGGGCGGGATCTTCGTCTCGACGCCGTACTCCCCGTAGACGATCGGCAGGGTGGCGCCCGGCTGCGCCGTCCCGCCGAACGCCTCGGTGAGCAGCCGGACGAGCTTCGGGTAATCGGCGATTCCCAGCGTCGTCGACAGCGGGTGCCGCAGCGTCGGGGGGATGCGGTTCGCCTCGCCGTACACGTGGACGGAGATCGCGTCCATGAGCGGTTTCGTGCGGCCGCTCGCCCGGTAGGCCGCGCCGAGATCGTGGATGAACTGCGTGGGCGAGTGGGTCGGCCGCGACGAGGGTTTGTCGCCGCCGTGCGAGGCGAGCCCCCCGCCGATCACGTCGAGTCCCGGGTCCTGCTCCTTCAGCCGGTCGTAGGCCGCGGCCAGGAGCTGCTCGTAGTCGACCGCGGCCTGGTCGCCGCCGGCGGCGTCGAACTGCGGTTGCCAGAAGAGGTTGAGGTTCGGCTCGTTCCCGACGATCACGTCGCGCACGTCGGGTAACGCCTTCGCGAGCGCCGCCGCGTAGGCGACGAACGCCGCTCGCGTCGGCCCGTCGGCCGGCGTGTCCCCGCTGAGCTCGTAGACGGCGAGCACGGGGCGGATGTCCTCCTTCGTCGCGGCGTCGACCGCGCGCCGGAGTCGCGGCAGGTCGGCCGCTGCGCTCGCACCGTGCTCCCAGACGGCGCTCAGAACGATCGCGCGGAATCCCGACTCGCGTGCGAGCTTCATCTGCGCGACCGGATCGCGCGCGTACTTCGCCGCGTCCTCGACGGCGCCGACGAGGAGCTTCGGCTCCTGCGCCTTGTGCTGCACCTTGTGCGGCACCTTGTGCGGCACGGTGTGCTGCGCCTTGCCCGGCGCCTTGTGCTGCGCCTTGGGCTGCGCGTTCTTCGCGCCGCCGCAGCCCGCGAGCGCGAGCACGACGAGGAGGAGCAGGCCCGCCGAGAGCGCCCTCACGGAGGCCCAGAGTACCCTGGCCGGGTCATGGGCACGGATCGCATCGAAAGCCAGCTGAAGCGGCTCCCGACCGGGCCGGGGGTGTACATCCTGCGCGACGCAAAGGCC
>JABFWJ010000114.1 GCA_013362295.1 Thermoleophilia bacterium | reverse complement strand
GGTGAACACGCCGAAGGAGCTCCGCGTCGCCTCCGATCACGTCGCCGATCACCCGGAGTGGCTCGCTTGACCGGGGCGCGTCCGGACGTGAGAGGATCGCAGCCCATGAGCGTCGATTCCCCGAACATCGACACGCTCGATCGCTGGGGCTTCGACGTGCGGAAGGTCGAGAAGCCCTGGGGCCACGAGCTGATCTGGGCGCTGACCGACGCGTACTGCGGCAAGGTGCTCTTCGTGAAGGCCGGGCACTCGCTCTCCCTCCAGTTCCACCGGCAGAAGGACGAGTCGTGGCTCGTCCAGTCGGGCCGGGCGAAGCTGGAGCTCGGCGAGGCGGGGGAGACCCTGCTGAAGGAGGAGGTCGTCTCGGCGGGCGCGGCGTTCCACTACCTGCCCGGCACGGTGCATCGCGTGACCGCGATCGAGGACACGACGATCCTCGAGGTCTCGACGCCGCAGATCGACGACGTCGTGCGCCTCGAGGACGCTTACGGCCGCCAGGGCACCTCCGAGCCCTAGCAACTCGGCCGCGCGGCGCGAGAAGTTCCAGATCCGGCACGAACGCGTTACCCACACGTGCGCCCGCGTCTGCGACGCTTCGAAAGGGGCGCTTTCGCCCCCTGGGGGTCCGCGGGGGACAACGTTGACACGCTTCTGGTAATGTTATGGCGATGCGGGAGTCGCTGACCGTGGGGGCCGCCGCCGCCGAGACCGGATGGTCGGCGCGGATGCTCCGCTACCTCGAGGACCAGGGGCTCGTGCTCCCGCGCCGCACGGCGGCCGGCTACCGCCTGTATGGGCTCTCCGAGCTGAACCGCCTCCGCTCCTTGCGCGAGCTCCGTCGCAGGTTCGGGATCGAACTCACGGAGCTCGCATTCGCGCGACGGCTTCGGCGTGAGCCCGAACTTCGGCACGCGGTCGACGCGTGGCTCGCGACCGCTGACGACGGCGGCTCGTGGGTCGAGTGGGAGCAACGCAAGCACGAACGGCTGCTCGCCGCCTGAGCCGCACCACACGACCACTACACTGCCCCGCGACCAAGACGGAAGGATTCATGGCTACGACAAAGCGACACGATGTGAAAGACATCTCGCTGGCGCCTGAGGGCGTCCGCCGGATCGAGTGGGCCGACCGGCAGATGCCGGTGTTGCAGGCGATCCGCGAGCGCTTCGAGCGCGAGCGGCCGCTCGAGGGCTATCGCATCTCCGCGTGCCTCCACGTGACGACCGAGACGGCGAACCTGATGCGCACACTGAAGGCGGGCGGCGCAGACGTCGTGCTCTGCGCGTCGAACCCGCTCTCGACACAGGACGACGTCGCAGCCGCGCTCGTCGACGAGTACGACATCGCGACGTTCGCGATCAAGGGCGAGGACAACGACACCTATTACTCGCACATCGAGGCGGCCGTCGACCACAAGCCCCAACTGACGATGGACGACGGCGCCGACGTGATCAGCGTGCTGCACAGCGCGCGACGCGAGCAGCTCGGCGACATCATCGCCGGCATGGAGGAGACGACGACCGGCGTCATCCGCCTGAAGGCCATGGAGGCCGACGGTGCCCTGGCGTTTCCGGTGATCGCCGTCAACGAGGCGCGCACGAAGCACTTCTTCGACAACCGCTACGGCACCGGCCAGTCGACGATCGACGGCATCATCCGGGCGACGAACGTCCTCCTCGCGGGCGGCAAGTTCGTCGTCGCCGGGTACGGATGGGTCGGCCGCGGGGTCGCGCTGCGCGCCAAGGGCCTCGGCGCGCACGTGATCGTCACCGAGGTCGATCCGATGCGCGCGCTCGAGGCGCTGATGGACGGCTACGAGGTGCTGCCGATGGCCGAGGCTGCGAAGGTCGGGAACGTCTTCTGCACCGCGACGGGCGACAAGCACGTGATCGGGCGCGAGCACCTGGAGGTCATGAAGGACGGCGCGATCATCTGCAACACGGGGCATTTCAACGTCGAGATCGACATCCCGGCGCTGCGCTCGCTCGCCGTCGAGACCCGCGAGGCCCGGAACTTCGTCGATGAGTTCAAGCTCGCGGACGGCAGGCGGCTGTACCTGCTCGCCGAGGGCCGGCTCGTGAACATCTCCGCCGCCGAGGGCCACCCGGCGCTCGTGATGGACATGAGCTTCGCGAACCAGGCGCTCGCCACGGAGTACGCCGTGCAGCACGCGACGTCGCTGGAGAAGAAGGTCTACCCCGTGCCGACGGAGATCGACGAGGAGATCGCCCGCCTGAAGCTGGAGACGATGGGCGTGACGATCGATCAGCTCACCGACGAGCAGTCGAAGTACCTCGCGTCGTGGGACGAGGGCACCTGATCCGATTCGCCGCTGTCTCCGCCGGCCGCACAGGCCGGCGGGAACCGCGCGCCTCGTGAAGCGGCCGATGCTCGAGCCCGAACGGATCTTGCGGCTCGAAGCGGACGCCGTCGTCCTCCTCGACCAGCGGCTGCTGCCGCTCGAGGAGGTGGACGTGCGCTGCGAGAGTGCGGCGGACGTCGCGGAGGCGATCCGCACGATGGTCGTCCGCGGAGCGCCGGCGATCGGCGTGGCGGCGGCGTACGCGCTTGCGCTGGCCGCGGAGCACGGCGAGGACCTCGACGCCGCCGACCGTGTGCTGCGCGATTCGCGGCCGACCGCCGTCAACCTCGCCTGGGCGCTCGACGAGATGCGCGACGACCCCACGCGCGCGCACGCCCGGCGCATCCACCGCGACGAGGTCGAACGGTGCCGCCGCATGGCCGCGCACACCGCCGATCTTCTCTCGCCGGGCACGCGGGCGCTCACGCACTGCAACGCCGGCGGGCTCGCGACGGGTGGCTACGGAAGCGCGGTCGGCGCGCTGCTCGCCGCGTGGGAGCGCGGTCTGCTCGAGCATGTCTGGGTCGACGAGACCCGACCGCTCCTCCAGGGGGCCCGCTTGACGGCGTGGGAGCTCGAGCACGCGTCGATCCCGCACGCCGTGATCGCCGATGCGGCCGCCGCATCGCTGATGCGCGCCGGCGAGGTCGACTGCGTGATCACCGGCGCCGACCGGATCGCGGCGAGCGGCGACACCGCCAACAAGATCGGCACGTACTCGCTCGCCGTCCTCGCGCGCCACCACGGTCTGCCTTTCTACGTCGTCGCTCCGAGCACGACGGTCGATCTCCGCACGCCGGACGGCGGCGCGATCCCAATCGAAGAGCGCGACCCGGCCGAGGTGACCGAGCGGTTCCCGGCGCGCAACCCCGCGTTCGACGTCACCCCTGCCGGCCTGATCAGCGCGATCGTGACGGAGTCGGGTGTGCACCGCGCGCCCTTCGAGCCGGCGCTCGCGGGCGCCATGGCGGTATGAAGGCACTCATCCTCGCGGCCGGGTACGCGACCCGCCTGCGACCGCTCACGGACACCTGGGCCAAGGAGCTGCTGCCGCTCGGCGGCCGGCCGATCATCGACCGCATCCTCGAC
>JABFWJ010000256.1 GCA_013362295.1 Thermoleophilia bacterium | reverse complement strand
ACGGCGACGCGGGCTCCGAGAAGAACACGACCTGTTGCGAGCCGGCACCGTCCGGATACCCCGTCGCCTTCGTGTCGAGCGTCCAGAGCCGCAGGTAGGACTGCGGGTCGTCGGCCACGACGCCGTTGACGGTCACCTGTGTCAACCGCGGCGCGGCGTACGGATCGACGCGCTTCGCGAGCGCCGCGATGATCTTGGCGAGCTTGCCCTCCGGCCGCGTCCAGGCGGTGACCTGCCCGAACCGCCCCGGTGACACGATCTGGTCGGCTCCCGGCACGTAGTAGAAGAGGAGCTTGCCGACGACCTTGCCGTGGTCGCCCGCGAGCAGGTACCCCCGGAACCACGGCCCCGGCTTCGCCGGCGCGGCGACCGGGCCGCCGAACGCCCCGCCAGGCCCTTCGAGCACGCTGTTGCTGTGCTGCGTCGCACAGCCGTTCGGTCCGCAGAGCTGTGCCCCCAGAAGCTCCTTTCCCTGCGCGGGCGCGGCGGCGACCAGCGCTGCGAGGAAGAGCGCCATCACGAGCTTCTTCACCTTCGTCCTCCTTCGGGATGTTGCTCCGATATCCGTCGGTGAAGGCGAAACCTCACGCGGGCGCGGCCTCTCGGCCGCGCCCGCGTTGAGCTGTCAGAGCCCGAGCGACGCGCGCGAGACGCGACCGAGCACCTGCTGCTGGTAGTAGATCGGCCCGCCGCCGTCCGCCGTCACGCCCTGGGCGGGATAGTGCGTCGAGACGGAGAGCGTGTAGATGTTCGCTCCGGAGATCGCGAGCCCGAAGTAGTCGCCGATGAAGCCGCGGCCGTTCGGGCAAGGATTCGAATGTCCCGCGCAGGGATACTGCGGCAGCCCGCCGAGGTTCTGCACCGGCTGCTCGGGATCCCACGCGAATTGCGACATGTTCACGTTGCCGCCGACCGGTTTGGCACCGGCGGCAGTGCCGTCGTCGGAATAGGGCTGCAGTGAAACGGTGATGCAGGTGTTCGCGGCACCCGGAGTCGAGATGCTCGCGTCGGTGGGGCACGGCGCCCGGCGATCGTAGAACGCGACCGCGACTGCATTGCCGGGGCCGGCTGCGACCGAAGGCTGGAACTGGTCGGTGAGCGCCGTGTTCGCGTCGTCGTTGACGCGTGTCGGTGTCGACCACATGTTCCCGCCGTCTGTGGACTGCGTGAAGTACACGTCCATCGTTCCCGCGGACGCGTCGAAGTTTTCGTAGGTGAGGAACACGTGCCCCGGATACGTCTGGCTCGAGGCGAAGTTCTCGATGATGCCGTCGCGGAAGCGCGTGTTCGGGAGGAACCCGTTGGGATTCTCCACCGGCGTCGCGGCGAGCACGAACGGGCCGAACGACCTGCCGTCATCCGTCGACTTCGCGACAAAGACGTGGCCGACCCTGTTCTTGTTGGTCGTGTCGAAGCCGCCGACGAACGCGACGTACACGGTCCCGTCGGGGCCGACGGAGGGATACACGTACGTATTCGCGGGCGTCGTCGCCGACGGCGTCGACAACTGCACCGGCTTCGAGAAGGTCTGCCCACGGTCGCGAGAGACGGCAACCATGATCTTGCCGTTCCCTGCGGCGCCGTTGAAGTCGGTCCACATCGCATAGACGTGGTCGACGTTCTTCGTCAGCGCGAAATGGTTGACCGCGATCCATTGCTTGTCCTCGACGTGGCCGAAGGTCGTCGAGATCGAGTTCGGCAGCTGGTCGAGGTAGGCGCCGCCGTTCCCTTGTGCCCACGTCCTCCCGTTGTCGTCCGAGTACGTCAGCGCGATCGCACCGTTCGGGTGCATCCCGCCGGCCCAGAACGCGTTGAAGGGCAGGTTGAGCTCGTAGACGCGGCCCTTCGTGTCCCAGTCGTTGTTCGGGTCGGTGTTGTTCGTCCAGTCCGGTGGCATCGCCTGCGTGCCGCCGTTCGAGACGCAGTCGAACCCTGGCATCTGGACATTGCCGGCCGGTGCCCCGTTCGGCATCGAGTACGCGCCGAGGTGGAAGTCGTAGAACGTCGAGTAGCGGTCGACGAAGAACTTCGACGACCCGACCAGCGTCTCCGTGCCGGGCTTCACGGCGAGCCACGATTCGGAGTGGTTCGAGTTGAGCGAGATCGGCCCGCACGTCCCCGCATCGGGGCGTGTCGCTCCGGGCGGGACCGGATAGCCGCCGCCGAAGACCGGCGAGCTGGCGACGACGTTCGTGACCACGGGCGCCCCTGCCGCAGACGCCACCGAAACGGCCGCGAGCGCCAACAGCGCCACGACGGCCAGTTGCATCCTGTGCACACTGACTCCTCTCACCGAAGGTGAGGGCGAGTGAATCACAGCCCCCGGCTTTTTCATAGCATCGCCGGGTGCTCGATCCGAAGGCCTTCAAGGCATATGACGTCCGCGGGCTCTATCCGTCGGAGCTCGACGAAGGCGGTGCGTACGCGATCGGGCGCGCCTACGTGGAGCAGTTCGAGCCGGCGCGGATCGCCGTCGGTCGCGACATGCGGCTCTCCTCCCCGACGATGGCGGCCGCCGTGCGCGAGGGGGCGGCAGACGCAGGTGCCGAGGTGCTCGACGTCGGAATGGTCGGGACGGAGATGGTCTATATCGCCGTCGGCGAGCTGGAGCTCGACGGCGGCGTGATGGTGACCGCGTCGCACAACCCGAAGGAGTACACCGGGATGAAGATCGTGCGGCGCGGCGCGCTGCCGGTCGGCGGCGACTCGGGCCTGCTCGACGTACGCGATCGCGCCCTCACCGCGCAGTGGCGCGACGCGACACGCGGCACGATCCGTGAAGAGGACATCTGGGCGCGGTTCGTCGATCGAGTTCTCTCCTTCGTCGACGTCGACGCGCTGAAGCCGTTGCGCGTCGTGATCGACGCCGCGAACGGGATTGCCGGCGTGATGCTCCCGCCGGTACTCGAGCGGCTGCCGATGATCGACGTCGTGCGCTGCTACTTCGAGCCGGACGGGACGTTTCCGAACCATGAGCCGAACCCGCTGCTGCCCGAAAACCGCGAGTTCATCATCCGCAAGACAACGGAGGAGCATGCCGACTTCGGCGTCGCCTTCGACGGCGACGCGGATCGTTGCTTCTTCGTCGACGACACCGGCGACTTCGTTCCGGGCGACTTCACGACCGCGCTGTTCGCAGAGTTGATCCTCGGACGCGAGCCCGCCGGCAAGGTGATCTACGACGTGCGCGCTTCGTGGGCGGTTCCGGAGGCGATCCGCGCGGCGGGCGGCGAGCCGCTCGTGAACCGCGTGGGACACGCGTTCATCAAGCAACGGATGCGCGAAGAAGATGCGGTGTTCGGCGGCGAGGTGTCGGCGCACTATTACTTCCGCGACTTCTCGCAGGCCGATTCCGGGACGGTGCCATTCCTGCTCATGTGCGAGCTCGTGTCGCGGTACGGCAAGCTGAGCACCGCGCTGGCGCCGTTTCGTGAGCGCTACTTCCTCACCGGCGAGATCAACACTCCGGTTGCGAACGTTCCGGCGAAGCTGGCCGAGCTCGAGGAGCGCTTCGGCCGGGAGGGGAACGTCTCGCACCTCGACGGCCTCTCGGTCGAGGCGGACGACTGGCACTTCAACGTCCGCCCGTCGAACACGGAGCCGCTCCTCCGCCTGAACCTCGAAGCGCGCACGCAAGCCGGAATGGAAGCCAAGCGCGACGAAGTCCTCGGCGTGATCCGCTCCTAGCCCTCCCTTCGGGCCCCCGTCGGCCCTCCCCTCGGGACACGCCCGACCGAGCCCAGTCCCTTCGCCAATCGACGTTACGGAAGTGCAACAAACAGTCCACAGGCGTTTCCCGAGGACGTGCCTGGCCGAGACCACTCACGTGGTCGGGCCAACGTCGGCGAACCTCGGACGAAACGTCCACACCCCGCACCGGTAGCGGGAACGGTGAGCGTCGCCGGCGACACGGGACCAGCCCGGACGGGACAATCGTTGTGGTCAGACCACGCTGTGAGCCGGGCGCGAGTCGGCGGCGCCAAACGTGGACTCGCTTTAGGATCGCGCGATGATCGAGCTGGGGCACGTGACCGATCGGAAGCCGCCGTTCAGGTATGCCGCGTTTGTGCGCGTGGGGTTCTCGGACACCGACGCGCAAGGGGTCGTCTACTACGGGCGCTACATGCCGTACTTCGACCTCGCGCGCACCGAGTTCCACCGGCACGTCGGACGCATCCACTTCGGGGACGTCGACTTCGCGATGCGCGCCATCACCGTCGAGTACGTCGCGGGTGCGCGCTTCGACGACCTGCTCGAGGTGTTCGTCCACGTCGAGCGGGTCGGGACGACGAGCATCACCTACGACCACGCCGCGTACCGCGCCGACGACGACACGTTGATGGCGACCGCGAAGGCGACGCTCGTCTGCATCGCCCTCGACGAGCGCAAGGCGGTTCCCGTCCCGCAGTCGTTCCGCGAGCAGGTCGAGGCCTTTCAACGATGACGAGGGACGACGTGCTCGAGACGATCAACCGGATCGTCGAGGACGGAGGCGACCCCGAGGACGTGCTGCAGCGGACCGTCACGGCGCTCGTGCAGCGCGGCGGCGCGCTCTGGGCCGCCGTGCTCTTCAACGACGAGGGCGAGCTGGTCCTCGGGCCGCACGCGGGCATCGCCGAGCCGGGCGCACGCCGGCAGGCGCCGATCGTTTTCCAAGGCGCGCTCCGCGGCGAGCTCGCGGTCGACGGTCTGGACGACCAGGCGACGATCGAGCGCGTCGCGTCCGTCGTCGCGCCCTACTGCAGAGCAGAGGAGGAGCTGGAATGAGCCTGGAACTGGAGTCGATCCCCGCCGCCCTCTTCGGGGGCGGCCACGTCGTGCACCTCGCGACCCTCCGTGCCGACGGCGCGCCCCAGAGCCGCCCGCTCTGGACGATCGTCCACGACGGCGACGTCGTCTTCTTCACGCAGGAGACGAGCCCGAAGGCACGCGACATCGGGCGCGACCCGCGTGTTGCGCTCTCGGCGACCGACAAGTCGAATCCGTACCGGAGCGCGTGGGTGCGCGGCCGGATCGGCCGCACGATCGAGGGCGACGAAGCGCTCGCGATCATCGACCGCATCTCCGACGCCTACATCGGCAAGCCGTTCCCGATGCGGAGGGGCACCGTCTTCGTCGTCGATGCAGAGGCGCAGGGCTCCGCCGACCTGCCGTTCGAAGACAAATGACGGCGAGGCGCTCCGCCCGCTCGGAGCCCTCTCCGAACCGAACGGGCGGCGCTGCCATCGTCCTCTCCCCCCGTCCCTCGTTGTAGGAGAGCGGGGGAAGGAGCGCCATCCCTAGATCGAGGTACCCCGCTGCAAATCGTCTCGATCACTCGAACGAGTGATCACGAAGACCTCTGTCTTGTACGGAAACGGGAACGGCTCCGCCAGGCCGTGCGTGAGCGCGCGCACCCGGACGAGGATCTCCTCGCGCTCGACCGGACGCATGGCCGCGACGAAGGACGTCGAGGCCACGCGGTCGCAGAGGTCGTCGGCCGTGAACTGCTGCTCGTACCGGAAGCTGCGCTCCTCGACGGCCCCGAAGAGCGGCGAGCGGCGGAGCGGCTCGCGCCACGCCCCTCCGAGCTGCGATGCGACCGACCCGCGTACCGGCCGCAGCAGGTCCTCCACCCCGCGCTGAACCGGATCGTCGAGATCGCGGCTGTTCCAGAACAAGGCCAGGTGGCCGCCGGGACGCAGCACGCGATGCAACTCCGGCAGAGCGCGGTCGAGGTCGAACCAGTGGAACGCCTGTGCCGCCGTGATCACGTCCGCCGCTGCGTCCTCGAGCGGAAGATCCTCGGCCGTACCGTCGAGCGCGTCCAAGCCGTCGAGCTTGGCCCGCATCTCGGCCACCGGCTCGACCGCGAGCACGCGCGCGCCGGTTGCCCGGAGCAGCCGCGTCAGCTTCCCGGTGCCGGCGCCGACGTCGACGACGGTCTGCCCCGGGCCGAGCCCGGTCCGCTGCGCCATCCAGGCGACGGCCTCCTCGGGATACGACGGACGGGCGCGGTCGTAGACGTCCGCCGCGCACGCGAACCCGGCGGCGGCGACCGGATGGACGCGCGTCAACTCGGGGTCACGCGGTAGGCGTCGAACACCGCGTCGAGGTTGCGCAGCGCCGTCAGCAGCGTGCGTAGGCCCTTCACGTCGCCGACCTCCGCCGTGTACCAGTTCTTCGCGAGCTGGTCCTCGACCATGCCGCCGTAGCTGACGATGTTCGCGCCGTGCTCGGCGAACGTGCGCGCGACGTCCTCGAGCAGCCGCGGCCGGTCCCATGAATCAACCGCGATCTGCACCCGGAAGCTCGTCGACGTCGTGGCGCCGTCCCACGACACCGAGGTGAAGCGCTCGGGGCTCCGGCGCAGCGCCTTCACGTTCGGGCAGTCCTCGCGGTGGATCGTGATGCCGCGGCCGAGTGAGATGTAGCCGACGATCGGGTCGCCGGGAACCGGCGTGCAGCACTTCGCGAGCCGGACGAGCACGTCGCTGACGCCGGGCACGACCACGCCGAGTTCCGTCCCTGAGACGGTCTGGCGCGCCTTCGGCGTCTTGATGACGACGGGCGCCTCCTCGGCGACCTGCTCCGTCTTCAGCCGCTGGACGACCTTGTTCACGACGCCGCCCGCCTGCAGCTTCCCGGAGCCGAGCGCGAGGTAGAAATCCTCGGCCTTCTTGAAGCCCGTCTCGCGGATCACCTGCGCGAGCGTCGCGGAGCCCCGCAACTTCGCATAGGGCAGGTTCTGCTGCTTGAGCGCATGCTCGAGCGCCTCGCGGCCCTTCGCCTCGGCGTCCTCGCGCGTCTCGCGCGAGAACCACTGGCGGATCTTGTTGCGCGCGCGCGAGCTCTTCGCGAGCGACATCCAGTCGCGTGAGGGCCCGCGACCCTGCTTCGACGTGAGGATCTCGACGAAGTCGCCGTTCTTCAACTGATAGTGCAGCGGGACGATGCGGCCGTTGATCTTCGCGCCCACGGTCCGGTGTCCGACGTCGGTGTGCACCGCGTAGGCGAAGTCGATCGGCGTGGCACCCGCGGGCAGCGTCTTGACCTGCCCCTTCGGCGTGAAGACGTGCACCTCGTCCTCGAACAGATCCGTGCGGAACGTCTTCATGAACTCGCGCGGATCGGCCTCGTCGGTCGTCCCTTCGTCCATCAGCTGCTTGACCCACGCGACCCACTCGGCATCGCGGTCCTTCTCCTTCTTGCCGCGTTTGTAGAGCCAGTGCGCGGCGACGCCGTACTCCGCGGTCTCGTGCATCTCGCGCGTCCGGACCTGGATCTCCAAGGGTCTGCCCTGCGGCCCGATCACGGTCGTGTGCAGCGCGCGATAGCCGTTGAACTTCGGCATCGCGATGTAGTCCTTGAAGCGGCCCGGCATCGGCTTCCAGAGCGAGTGGATGAGGCCGAGCGCGCCATAGCAGTCGCGCGTCCCCTCGTCGCCCGCGCGCTCTGCGATCACGCGCATCGCGGTCAGGTCGTAGATCTCGTTGAACTCGCGGCCCTTCTTGGCCATCTTGTCGTAGATCGAGAAGAAGTGCTTCGCGCGCCCGGAGATGTCCGCCGGCACGTCGACCTTGTCGAGCTCCTTCTGCAGCACCATCGCCGCTTCGCGGACGAGCTCCTCCCGGTCGGTCCGGCGCTCCGCGACCATCTGCTTGATCTCCTCGTACTTGCGCGGGTGCAACGTCTGGAACGCGAGATCCTCGAGCTCCCACTTGAGGGCGTGGATGCCGAGCCGGTGCGCCAGCGGGGCGTACACCTCGAGGGTCT
The DNA here is from genome assembly GCA_013362295.1 of Thermoleophilia bacterium. Classification (GTDB taxonomy): domain Bacteria; phylum Actinomycetota; class Thermoleophilia; order Gaiellales; family Gaiellaceae; genus PALSA-600. The sequence continues at coordinate 4,963 of JABFWJ010000256.1, read as the reverse complement.
CGCGCGCCTTTTGCAGCTGCTTCTGCTTGCCGAGGTACTCGATCGTGCGCAGGTTGTGCAGACGGTCTGCGAGCTTGATCAGGATCACCCGGAGGTCCTCGGCCATGGCGACGATCAGCTTCCGGTAGTTCTCGGCCTCCGCGTGCTCGCGGCTCTGGAAGCGCACGCGCGTCAGCTTCGTGACGCCCTCGACGAGCTTCGCGATCTCGTCGCCGAACTCCGCGCGCAGCTCCTCGATGTCCGTGGTGGTGTCCTCGACGACGTCGTGCAGCAGCGCCGCGGCCAGCGTCGGCTCGTCGAGCTGCAGCCCGGCGAGGATCTTGGCGGCGCCCCACGGGTGGTAGATGAACTCCTGGCCCGACTGGCGCACCTGGCCCGCATGGGCCTGCGCGGCATAGTGGAACGCCCGCGTGAGGAGCTCCCTGTCGACGTCCGGCTTGTACGCCTCGACCTCGGCGAGCAGCTCGTCGACGAGGTCCTGATGTCGTTCGAGCACTGCCATACATCCAGTGTATCCCGGAGGCTCGGCGCTCCCTCACCCGTTCGAGCACAACTGCTCAGGAGGAAAACGCGTTCTGCCGATGAACGTCAGGAGCCCCATGTTCGCCCGCCGCCGCCAGTCGAAGAAGCTGATTCAGGTCGCCCGCATGCTGCGCGAGCTCGATGCCGCCAACAGCAGCCGGCGCCTGCCCCGCCGCCGCACCGCGCTCGTCCGGGTCTAGCCCGGCGCGACCAGCTCGGTGAAGCGCGGATCCTCGCGAATCGCGTCGAGGTCGGTGTCCGTGCGGGCGAGCTCCGCCAGCGACGGCCGCAGCTCGAAGGCCGCTGCGAGGTGCGTGAACGCGTCGTCTGTCTCACCGAGCCGCGCTTCGCAACACGCGAGGTTGTAAGTCAGCGCCGTCCGGTCGGCGAACCGGCCGAGCGCCTCGGTCACGAGCTGCTTCGCCTCTTCGACCGCCCCGCGCGCGAAGAGCGCGAAGACCTCGGCGTTCACCTCCCAGACGAGCGGCTCGAAGGCCTCCCCCGCCTTCGCGCCCACGCTGAGGACGGTCGTGCCGTCCGCCACCGCGACTGCCTTGCGCCTCGACGCCGGGTCGCGCACGAAGACCGCCGTCCCCGCCGGGGCCTCGAGCTCCTCGCCGTCGACGGTGAACCGGGCGGTGCCGGCGACCACGACGTACAGTTCCTCGTGCCCGCTCTGCTCCTCGTCGTGCTCGCCGACGACGTCCGCGCCGCTGTCCCCGCTCCACGCGTTGATCCCGAAGGCGGTGACACCGAGCTCGCGCCTGATCGGCGACCAGCCGGAGGGCTGCTTGATGTCCGCGATGTCGACCGACTCGACCATCACGACGATCCTAGGCGGCGGCGCGCAGCTCGGGCATTCGAGATCTCAGATCAAGCAGCGACCTGAACGTCTCCGACTCCAGCAGGCTGCATCGCCGGTCGTGCCGCCCGCCGTCCGAGAGCTCGAGCTCGGCGAAGATCGCGCGCGCCTCCGGCGTCCAGGCGGCCTCCCCCGCCCGCCACTGGCCGGCGAGCCACTCCCGCAGCTCGTCGAATCCGTCGGCCGCGTCGAACACGCGACGCACGACGAGCTGGGGGGAGACGACGCCGTTCCACCGGTTCTCGCTGAGGCGGAAGGCGACGTCGTAGCGCGCGTCCCTGCGGAACCGGTCGAGCTGCGCGCCGAGCCCGAACGCAATCGCCTGCCCGGAGTCGCGGCCGCGGTGCCGGACGCGGAAGCGGAGGTGCTTGCCCTCGCCGACCGTCGCCGGATCGGCGATCTCGCAGCCGTCGACGAGCAGCGTGACGCCCGGATTGCCGAGGCCGAACGGGGCCAGGCGCGCGAGCTCGGAGCAGAGGTCGAGGTTCAGCTTCGCGCCCGGGACGATCGCGTCGACGCGGGTCACCGGCCTCAGGTCGTCGTCCGTGAGCGTGGCGTCTGCATGCGCCGCGAAGGCGGCGGCGAAGGCCTCGACCCGCTCGGGCGCGATCGTCAACCCGGCGGCGGCGCGATGGCCGCCGAAGCGCTCCAGGTGGGCCGAGCACGCGGCGAGGCCGGCGTGCAGGTCGAACGCCGCCACCGATCGCCCGGAGCCCTTCCAGCTCCCCTCGGTGCCCGCGATCAGCACGACGGGCCGGCTGTACCTCTCGACGAGGCGCGACGCGACGATGCCGATCACGCCCTCGTGCCAGCCCTCGCCCGCGACGACGTAGCCGTGCCGCCGGCGGCGCGCCTCGGGCCACGACTCGACCTGCTCGACGGCTTCGCGCAGGATGCGCTCCTCGACCAGCTGCCGCTCGCGATTGAGCGTCTCGAGCTCACCCGCGAGCTCGTTCGCCTCGCGCTCGTCCTCTGTGAGGAGCAGCGCAAGCGCGGCCTCCGGACGGCAGAGCCGGCCCGAGGCGTTGATCCGGGGCGCGAGGCGGAAGCCGATCGAGGACTCGTCGACCGCGGCGGGGTCGACGTGCCCGGTACGCATGAGCGCACGCAGGCCCGGCTTCTGCGTCTGTGCGATCCGGCGCAGCCCCAGCAGGGCGAGCGCGCGGTTCTCGTCGACGAGCGGGACGACGTCGGCGACCGTCGCGAGCGCGACGAGGTCGAGATGGCGGTCGAGGAACGGATGACCCGGCCCGAGCAGCGCCTGGGCGAGCTTCCAGACGACACCCGTGCCGCACAGGCCCTTGAACGGATAGCCGCCCTTGAGCGGCGCGACGACGGGACAGGCCGGAAAGGAATCGGCCGGGCGGTGATGGTCGGTGACGACGACCTCGAGGCCGACCGAGCGCGCGTGCTCGACCTCCGCGACGGCCGTGATCCCACAGTCGACGGTGAGCACAAGCTCGAACCCCTCCCCGGCGAGCCTCGTCAGCGTGCCGGCGTTGAGGCCGTAGCCCTCCTCGAACCGGGAGGGCAGGTGCCAGGCGACGTCGGCCCCCAGCTCGCGCAGCAGGAGCACCGCGAGCGCAGTCGCGCAGATCCCGTCGGCGTCGTAGTCGCCGTGCACGCAGATGCGGGCGCCGGCCTCGACAGCCGCCGAGATCGTCTCGACGGCCTCCCTCATGTCGCCGAGCGCGAAGGGGTCGTGGCCCGGCAGGGCGCCGTCGAGGAACCGCCGCGCGCCCTCCGCCGAGCGGTAACCGCGCCGCACGAGGACGGACGCCGTCACCTCGTCGAGCGCGAGCTCGACGGCGATTGAACGTGCCTCTTCGTGGGCACACGGTTCGAGCTGCCAGGTTGCCGACGCCACAGGGCAGTCGACGGTACGGACGACATCGGACGGAATCGGACGGAACCTGCTTGAATTTGGCTCTGGTGCTGAGGACGCTCGTCGCGCTGCTGCTCGCCGCGGGTTCCGCGTGCGCAGCCGCGCCGGGGGCGGCGCCGACTCGGCTGATCCCGCCGGGGGTCTCCGTCGGCGGTGTCCGCGTCGGCAGTCTCAGCGCCGAGCCCGCCCGCCTGCGCGTCGAGACCGCCTTCGCGCGTCCGATCCTGATCCGCTACCGGCACAAGACGCTCAGGATCACTCCGCGCCAGGTGGCCGCGGCGATCAGCGTCGACGCCGCGGTGAGCTCCGCCTTCGCGGCGACGCCCCGCAGCGCGATCGCGCTGCCCGTGCGGTTCTCCGACACGAAGCTCGACAAGCTCGTCGCGTTCCTCGCCCACCGCTTCTACCGTGCTCCGCGCGACACGGAGGTGATCGGCGCGAGCTCCGCCGGGCCGCAGTTCACGACGCCGAGGGCCGGCCTCGCCGTCAAGGCGAAGACGATGCGCGCCGCGCTCGCACAACTGCTGCAGAACGGGACGCGGGCTCCCCTCCAGCTGCTGACGAAGCCCGTGGCCCCGACACGCACGCCGGCCAACTTCGGGCCGGTGATCGTGATCACGCGCGGCGCGAACACCCTCGAGCTGTTCGACGGGCCGCAGCCGGTCCGCACCTTCCGCGTCGCGACCGGCCAGTCGGCGTATCCGACGCCGTCCGGCCTCTGGCACATCGTCGACATGCAGCGCAATCCGTGGTGGCGTCCGCCGAACTCCGCGTGGGCGCAGGGCCTGAAGCCGATCCCGCCCGGCCCCGGCAATCCGCTCGGGACGCGCTGGATGGGCCTCGACGCCGCGGGGGTCGGCATCCACGGCACGAACGCGCCGGCGTCGATCGGCTACAGCCTCTCCCATGGCTGCATCCGGATGCAGGTTCCCGAGGCGGAGTGGCTGTTCCAGCACGTCCGGCTCGGGACGCCGGTCGTCATTCTCTAGGCAGCTCGACCCCGAGGTAGGTGAGCACGAGGATCGCGCCGAGGAGCGCGACCAGGCCGCCGACGATCCACCGCGGATGGCCCGACTCGCGCACGGTGGCGGCGAACGCCCGCCCGAGCAGGATGAACACACCGCCGACGAGCCCGAGGCCCACGATCGCGGCAGGGAGCCAGAGCACGAGATGCTCCCAGGTGGCGGCGGCGAGAGGGTCCACTACGATTGGGATCGTGCCTGATCCGGCCCCCACCCCCGACGCGAACTACAGCTCCGGGAACGACTACATCGTCGAGTTTCTCGGGTACCGGTTCTCGTTCGGCGCAGACGATTTCGAGGGACGCGTCGTCGCCGCCGCGGTGAAGCTCGGCGTCGTCGAGACGCCCGAGCTGGACGAGGAGGAGACCGACGACCTCGTCACGCTCGCGGCGCAGGGCTTCATCGAGGAGCCTTCCTCGCGGCTCGGCCGCTACCTCGTGCGGAACTGGGAGCGCTTGTCGCTGGTCGAAGGCGAGTCGCTCGTCTACTGGCTGCGCAAGCTGATCTTCCGCGGCGCGTGGCTCGACCACCAGGTGAAACGCGGTGCGCTCGAGGTCGTGTGGGACGACGGCGAGGCCGAGTTCGCGTACCAGCATCCCGGCGGCGGCGGTCGGCCGCTGCTCGAGCTCGCCCCGGTCCCCTCGTGGCACGAGCTGCAGTTCCGGCCGTAGC
>JABFWJ010000358.1 GCA_013362295.1 Thermoleophilia bacterium | reverse complement strand
CCTCCGTCCCGTACGCGGAGCGCAACATCGAGCGGATCAACGTCCGCACCCCGGCCGTCGGGCTCGCAGCCCCGCGCAGCTCTCCCCGCGCGGGGAGGGGCGCTGCGCGCAGCTTCTCCGTCTCCTCCTCGACCCGCGACGGGGTGTGAATCGCGCGGCCGCGCAGCCTGCCCTCGACGTAGTCGACCGACGAGCGCGCGAGCCCGGAGTACGGCGAGCGCAGGAACGTGAAGAGGTCGCGACGCGTGCCGTCGAGCCACGCGTAGCGCAGGAAATGCAGCAGCGCGTGGCCGAACGGCGTGGCCGGGAGCCGTACCCGCGATTCGACCGCGTACGGGATCTCGAGCCCGCCGAGCACCGTCTCGAGCGGCGCCCGCCACGACTCGACCGACGGCGCGACGAGTGCGATCCGCTCGGGCGGGATCCCGCCCCGGATCAGCGCGATCAACTCGTCGCCGACGAGCTCGAGCGTGCCGCGCGCGCCCGCGCCCTCGAGGAACCTCAGCCCGTCACCGAGCTCGGGCGGCGGAGGCGGCGACTCCTCGAAGAGCGCCCGCTCGAGATGCGCCAGCGCAGCGTGCGCGTACTCGGAGCCGCGCGGCCCGAGCTCCTCGAGGCGGCCGTCGGCGAGCGAGGAGAGGTCCTCAGCCGTGCGCGCCAGCGACGCGAAGGCGGCGCGCCCGGGCTCGTACGGCAGCGAGACCTCGACCTCGGTGCGCCCGGCCAGCGCGCTGAGGAGCGACCATTCGGCGCCGGTCAGGTCCTCGAACCCGTAGGCGAAGACGGGCTCGCCGTGCCAGGCGTCGAGGTCCGACTGCAGCCGCTCGGCCGCCCGGCGGCGGAGCAGGTCGCGATCCCAGAGCCGCAGGCGGTCGAGCTCCGCGCGATAGACGCCGTAGAGCTGCGCGAGCTCGCCGCTCAGGTCGGCCGGATCGAGCATCCCCTGCTCGAGCTCGCCCAGCGTCGAGAGGAGCGTGTCGGCGAAGCCGCCCGTGCGGGCGGAGCGCGCGAGGCCGTTCAACGCCGTCGACCCGAGCGCCCGGCGGACGACGAGCGCCCGCTGGGCGTCCGTAGCGACCGGTCGCTGCTCCGGGTCGTTGCGGATCAATTGCCTGAACAGGTCGTCGAAGGTGCCGATCGTGCCGCTGAAGAGGCAGCCGCAGCGCGCGAGCAGGTCCCGCTCGACGCGGTCGACGTCCGATGCGTTCGGCACGATCAGCGTTGGCTCGTCGTCCAGGCGCGCCAGATACCGCTCCAGGAGGAGCGCGACTTTGCCCGCGTTGGCCGGCCCGGCGAGCAGGGAGAGACCCACCTTCCCATCGTAGGCCCGCTCCCGGACGGCCCGTTTCCGGATTTCGGCGCAAACAGGGACAATCGCCGGGATGGCCTTCACGACACGGCCTTCACGACACGGCCGACCCGATCAATGGCCTACCTGATCATCCACGGCGCCGAAGGCTCGGGGCCGGAGCACTGGCAGACGTGGATCGCGGGGCGACTCCGCGAGCGCGGCCTCGAGGTCTCCTACCCTGAGCTCCCGGACGCCGACGCGCCCCGGCTCGACCGTTGGCTCGCGGCGTTGCACGACGAGCTGGAGCGGCTCCCGGCCGCCGAGACAACCGTCCTCTGCCACTCGATCGGCTCGCTCCTCTGGCTCCACCACGACGGCGTCGAGGTCGCGCGTGCACTCCTCGTGGCGCCGCCGCAGCCCGACGTGGAGGTGCCGCCGGCGGTCGGCTTCCGCCCGGCCCCGCGCGGGCGGTCGGCCGCCCGCGAGACGCGCTTCGTGTGCTCGACCGACGATCCGTGGTGCCCGCCGGAGACCTCACGGAGCATGGCCGAGGCGCTCGGCGCGCCGATCGACTGGATCGAGCACGGCGGCCACATCAACACGGACGCCGGGTTCGGGCCATGGCCCACGCTCGAGGCGTGGTGCCTCGTCGAGGCAGAACGGCTCCAGGGCTAGGCGGTCTGTGCGCGCGGCCGGCGGCCGCGCCGGGCGACCGCCCGGCCGGGCATCTTCCCGGCGCATTCCTCGCAAAGATCCGCGGCTTTCGATCCGCGCCGGGCGTCGGAATAGGTGACGCGGAGCGTCGCACCCTGCGACTCGTCAACCTCTTTGCCGCAGTTATCGCAAACCAGGATGGTTTTCCGAGCCACCGTAATCGCCTCCCCGAGATCGATTTCCGGAGAGAGTTTACGCGGCGGCGCGCGACGCGCGAATTCGCCACGAACGGAGCAGGCTCAACGTCGCGAGCTCTTCGCGGTCCAAAGCCGTGTCGTGGGCGCTGACGACGCGCAAATGGCGCGGGCGGAAATCGTCGATCGTTCGTCCGTCGAGATACTGCTCGACCACGGCCGGGCTGACGTAGGACGAGCGCGCGACGGCGGGCGTGTTCCCGAGCGTGGCGCCGACCTTCCTCATCACCTCGGCGACGCGCCGCTTGGCGGCCGTCTCGCTCTCGGGCGGATCCTTCCGGGCGAGCTCGATCGCCGCGATCAGCGTGCCGCCCCACGTACGAAAGTCCTTGGCCGTGAACTCGTCGCCCATGTGCGCGCGGATGTACAGGTTGAGCCGCCGCTGGTCGAGGTTGCAGTACGCCCCCTCCAGCTCGAACTTGAACAGCCGGTGCCCCGGCTGTGCGATCAGATCCTTCATCGCCGCCGCGAGCTCGGAGTCGACGACGGCGCTGTGGATCATGATGCTGTGCTTGCCGCGGTAGCGGAACGAGATTCGTGAGCCGCGCACCGACACGTGCGACTTGCGCAGCGTGGTGATCCCGAACGTGCGTGACGTCTTCGCGTAGCGGTCGCCCCCGACGCGGAACCAGCCGAGATTGATCAGGCGGACCGCGACGGCGGCCACCTTCTCCTCCGGCATGCCGTCGAGCTCCATGTGCTCGCTCATCGCCTCGCGCAGCTGCGGCAGCTTCTCGGCGAAGCGGATCAGCCTGTCGTACTTCGCCTGCTCCTGCCGCGCGCGGTAGGCCGGATGGTAGAGGTACTGCGTGCGGCCGGCCGCGTCCACACCCGTCGCCTGCAGCTTCCTGCGCGGGTTCGGCGAGATCCACACGTCCTTCCACGCAGGGGGGATCGCGAGCGCGCGGATCCGCTCGAGCTTCTCCTCGTCGGTGATTTTCCGGCCGTCGGCGTCGACGTAGCGAAACCGCCCCTTCGACCCCTCGCGGCGCCAGCCAATCCGCTCTGGCATGCGACCTCGCGTTCCCCGGCGGGGGGCGCCGCTAATCTTCGGCGCCGATGAGGCTCGAAACGATCGTCGTCCTGGAAGGCGACCAGACCGGCCAGGAGCTGCTCGAGGAGTCGCTCCGCGTGCTGGCGCCCGACGTGATCGGGGCCGAGGTGGCGCTGCCGCGCTTCGACCTCTCGCTCGAGCGGCGCAGGGCCACGAACAACGAGGTCGTGCACGAGGCCGCGCGCGCGATCCGCGAGCACGGGCTCGGGCTGAAGGCGGCCACCGTCACGCCCGAGGCTCGCGACGACGTCGGGTCGCCGAACCGGATCCTGCGCGAGGAGATCGGCGGCAAGGTGATCGTCCGCACCGGCCGCCGCATCCCGGGCGTCGTGCCCTTCGGCGGCGTGCACGCGCCGATCTCGGTCGTGCGCATGGCGGTCGGCGACGCGTACGGCGCGCAGGAGTGGCGCGAAGGCTCGGGCGACACGGAGGTCGCGTTCCGCACCGAGCGGATCGAGCGCGCGGTGTGCCGCGCCGTCGCCGAGTTCGCGTTTCGCGAGGCGGAGCGCACCGGCGCGAAGGTGTTCGGCGGGCCGAAGTACACCGTCTCACCGACGTACGAAGGGATGCTGAAGGAGGAGATGGACGCAGCCGCCGCTCGGCATCCGACCGTCCCCTACGAGCCTCAGCTGATCGACGCGACGTTCGCGCTTCTGATCGCGTCGGCGGGGGACCCGCTCGTGATTCCCGCGCTGAACCGCGACGGCGACATCCTCTCCGACCTCGTGCTGCCGCTCTTCGGCTCGATCGCCGGCTCCGAGTCGATGCTCGTCGCCTTCGAGGGCGACGACTTCGAGCCGACGGCGCTGATGGCGGAGGCCGCACACGGGACCGCGCCGGCGCTGGAGGGGAAGAACGTGGCGAACCCGCTGGCGATGATCCTGGCCGTCGCCGCCCTGCTCTCGCAGACGGAGGAGGGACAGACGGCGGGGCGTGCGATCCGCGAAGCGGCGCTCGAGGCGGTCGCCCAGGGCGTCAAGACCGCCGACCTCGGCGGTCACGCGTCGACGACCGACTTCACCGACGAGGTGATCCGGCGGACGGCGACGAAGATCGAGGTCTGGTCGAGCCTTTAGCGTTACCGCCAGATCCCGGTCAGCGGCCGCGCACGCGCGGACGCCCCGAGGTGCGGCAGCCCGAGCGCATCCTCGATCGTGCGCAGGAGGACGTAGTGGTTCGCCGGGCTGCTGCTCGAGCTGTGCGGGCGGACGGCGCTGCCTGCGGCGATCGCGGCCACGTGGCCGCCTCCGCCGTCGTTCGTCTTCCCCTCGTCGAACACGACGAAGATCGCGGTCTTCGGCAGCGTGAGCAGCGGCGCGACGAAGCGCGCGAGCCAGCGGTCGCTCGTCGCGAGTGAACAGTCGTGCGCGTCGTTGCAGAGGTCCGGTGCGACGAACGAATACGCGGGCGGATGCCTCGCGTCGAATGCGCTCAACGGACGGACGTGTGCCGACTGCCCGGCGAAGTAGAGGAACGGCATGTGCTTCTTCGCGAACAGCGCCGACGACGGATAGCCCTCGGCGTATCCATCCCACGTCCGGTGCGCGCGGGTGAGCAGCGTGCCGATCGACGGTCCGGACGCGCGGCATGCGGTGCAGTCGTCGGTGATGCCCTGCGTCGAGCCCGAGACGAGCGCGAGGTAATTCGGCAGGCTCGGGTGCGCAACGGCGTCATAGGTCGTGAGGTCGGCGTACCGGGTGGCGAGCCTGTTGAAGGTGGGTGCATCGGCGCTCCCGAGCACCTGGCTGCGTTCCCGGTTCTCGAACACGATCACGACGACGTGATCGAGCCGCGGCACGGCCGGCGCCGCGCCGGCGAGACCGGCGGCAATGAGCAGGGCGGCGACGATCCTCACGATTCCATCCGCTTGTTCCAGAGCCGGAGGCCCACGAAGACGAGGGCGGCGATCAGGATGACGGCTCCGGCCCCGAGAAATCCGTACCGGCCGAATGCATCGGCGGCGGCCTTGCCGAAGTAGTAGGCGAGCAGGCCGACGCCGGTCGCCCAGACGATGCCGCCTGCGGCATTCCAGAGGAGGAAGCGCCACCACGGCATGTGCGTGATCCCGGCGAGCCACGCCGCCGAGACGCGCAGCACGGCGATGAAGCGGCCGATGAACACCGTCTTGCCGCCGTGCTTGGCGAAGAAGCGCTCGCCGGGCGGCAACGCCTTCTCCGCGTAGCGGCGAATCGGCCCCCACCGCTCGAGCACCCTGCGGCCGCCGGTGCGGCCGATCCAGTACCCGACGTTGTCGCCGAAGATGGCGGCGCACGCCGCAACCGCGATCACCGTGACGATCCAATAGTGGTGGTGCTGCGGCGTGGCGAGGATCGCCGCGGCGACGAGCGCCGTCTCGCCCGGCAGCGGAACGCCCGCCGATTCGAGCGCGACCACAGCGAACAGCAGGACGAGCCCGTACGACTGGAGCAGGTGCGTCACCGCGGGGCAGTGTAGGGACCGCGTCGAATGCGATAGCGTCGCCCGCGCATGCGCCTCGGGATCCCCAAGGAGTCCGTACCGGGAGAACACCGCGTCGCCCTCGTCCCTGAGACCGTGGGGCGGCTGGGCGACGGAGTCGACGTGATCGTCGAGGCGGAAGCGGGTGAGGCGGCCGGCTACCTCGACGCCGCGTATCGCGAAGCCGGCGCCGAGATCGGCGATCCGTGGAGCGCGGAGATCGTGGCGAAAGTCGCAACTCCCACGGCCGACGAGGCGTCGCGGCTCCGCTCCGGACAGGTGCTCGTCGGGTTCCTGCAGCCGCTGACGGACGTCGAGGGCATCGAGCGGCTCGCAGCTGCCGGCGTGCATGCGTTCGCGCTCGAGTCGATCCCGCGCATCACGCGCGCGCAGCCGATGGATGCGCTCTCGTCACAAGCGACGGTCGCCGGGTACAAGGCGGCGCTGATCGCCGCCGACCGGCTTCCCCGCTTCCTGCCGATGTTGATGACGGCGGCGGGCACGATCCCGCCGGCAAAGGTGCTCGTGCTCGGCGCCGGTGTCGCCGGGTTGCAGGCGATCGCCACGGCGCGCCGGCTCGGCGCGGTCGTCTCGGCCTTCGACGTGCGCCCGGCGGTGGCCGAGCAGGTCGAGTCGCTGGGTGCGACGTTCCTCGACGTCGGCGTGCGCGGCGAGGAGACCGAAGGCGGCTACGCGCGCGAGCTGACGCCCGAGCAGCAAGCAGCGCAGCAGGCCGCGCTGCAGACGCACATCCCCACGTTCGACGCAGTGATCACGACCGCCGCGATCCCCGGCCGTGCCGCGCCGCAGCTGATCACCGCAGAGGCCGTGCGCGCGATGCGTCCGGGCTCGGTGATCGTCGACATCGCCGCCGAGACCGGCGGCAACTGCGAGCTGACCGTTCCCGGCAGCGAGATCGTCGAGAGCGGCGTCACGATCGTCGGCACGACGAACCTCCCGTCGACGATGCCGACGCACGCGAGCCAGCTCCTCTCACGCAATGTGGCGTCCCTGGTCGCGCTGTTCGTGCGCGACGGCGGGCTCGTCCTCGACTGGGACGACGAGATCGTGTCCGGCGCATGCGTCACCAGGACCCAGGTGGGCGTATGACGCATACGGCGACGCTCGTCGCGGAGCTGACGGTCCTCGTGCTGGCGATCTTCCTCGGGTTCGAGGTGATCTCGAAGGTGCCGACGATGCTGCACACGCCGCTGATGTCGGGCACGAACGCGATCCACGGGATCGTGATCGTCGGCGCGCTGATCGTCGCCGGCGCCGGCCATCAGGACACGTTGATCCGCATCGTCGGCTTCGTCGCGGTCACGCTGGCCGCGGCGAACGTCGTCGGCGGCTTCGTCGTCACCGACCGGATGCTCGAGATGTTCAAGAAGCGTCGCACGGACGATTGACGGACAGGGGCGAGTGTTGGGCACGAACGGCGTCAACCTGCTCTACCTGATCACGATCGTGTGCTTCGTGCTCGCGCTGCGTTTTCTGTCGTCGCCCGCGACGGCACGGCGGGGCAACTGGATCGGCGCCGTCGGCATGGCGGTCGCGATCGTGACGACGCTGATCAAGGCAGGCGTGCACATCACGTGGGAGATGCCCGTCGCGGCGGCGATCGGCAGCGTGTTCGGCGCGGTCGGCGCGCGCCGCGTGAAGATGACCGCGATGCCGCAGATGGTGGCGCTGTTCAACGGCGTCGGCGGGGGCGCTGCGGCGCTCGTCGCGATCGCGGAGTTCCACGAGCTCGCTCCGGACCCGGGCCGCATCCACGGCGACGTGTCGCTGGCGGTCCTCCTCTCCGCGCTCATCGGCTCGATCTCGTTCTCCGGCTCGCTGGTCGCGTTCGCCAAGCTGCAGGAGCTGATCCAGGGACGCCCGATCGTCTATCCGGGGCAGAAGATCGGCAACGCACTGCTCTTCGCCGCCTGTCTCGTGCTGGGCGCGGCCGTGCTCGCCGGCTCGGAGCGGCAGTCGCTCCTGTGGGCGATGGTGGCGGGGGCGCTCCTCTTCGGCGTCCTCTTCGTGGTCCCGATCGGCGGCGCCGACATGCCGGTCGTGATCTCGCTGCTGAACGCGTTCACCGGTCTCGCGGCGGCGGCGACCGGCTTCGAGCTCTCGAACAACGTCCTGATCGTGAGCGGAATGCTCGTCGGCGCGTCGGGCACGATGCTGACGCTGCTGATGGGTCGGGCGATGAATCGCTCGATCACGAACGTGCTCTTCGGCGCGTTCGGGCAGGTGAGCGCGGGCGGTGCGGCCGCGGCAGGTGCCGACGGCACCGTGCGGTCGACCACCGCCGACGACGTCGCGGTGATGCTCGCGTATGCGAAAAAGGTCGTCGTCGTTCCGGGATACGGCATGGCGGTTGCGCAGGCGCAGCACGATGTACGCACGCTCGCCGACATCCTCGAGGAGAAGGGCGTCGAGGTCACGTACGCGATCCACCCCGTCGCCGGGCGCATGCCCGGCCACATGAACGTCCTGCTCGCCGAGGCCAACGTGCCGTATCCGCAACTGAAGGAGATGGACGAGGCAAACGCGGAGTTCGGACGCACGGACGTCTCGCTCGTGATCGGCGCGAACGACGTCGTCAATCCGGACGCGCGCAACAACACGGGCAGCCCGATCTACGGGATGCCGATCCTGAACGTCGACCAGTCGCAGGCGACCGTCGTGCTGAAGCGCTCGATGAACCCGGGATTCGCCGGGATCGACAACCCGCTGTTCGTCGACCCGAAGACGGTGATGCTGTTCGGCGACGCGAAGGAATCGGTCATCAAGCTCGCCGCTCGCGTCAAGTCCCTTTGAGCGTTCCTGTCTTCACGGCCCGTCACGTCGAGGAGGCGGTGTCCCCCGCCCGCGCCGTCGACGCGGTTCGCGACGCGTTCATCGCCCACGCGCGCGGTGAGTGGACGATGCCGCCCAAGGTGTACGTCACGAACTATCCGGCCGGCGACTTCCGCGCGATGCCCGCGCTGGGTGCCGGACACGCACTGCTCAAGTGGGTGACGTCGTTTCCCGGCAACCCGGCGCGCGGGCTGCCGACGGTGGCGGGACTGGTGCTCGTGTCCGATGCGTCGAACGGCACGCTGCGCGCGGTGCTCGACGCCGGATCGGTCACGGCGCTCCGCACGGGAGCGGCAGCAGTCCTGGCAGCGGAGACGCTCGGACGTGCCGACGCGGAGACGGCTGCGGTGATCGGGGCGGGCGTGAACGGTCGCGCCACGGCACGCACCTTCGCCGCGCGCGGGCATGAGGTCGTCCTCTGGGACGTCGACGAGTCGCGGGCGCGAGGAGTCGCCGACGAGCTCGGCGCCGGCGTCGCGCAGTCGCTCGCCGACGCGCTCGCGGCGGACCTCGTCGCGACGGTCACGCCCGGCCACGACGTCGTGATCGGAGACCGGACGCTCTTCGAAGGACAGCACGTGTCGCTGATGGGAGCCGACGGCCCCGGCAAGGCGGAGATGGCCGGCGCGGAGCTCGCGCGGGCGCGCCTCTTCTGCGACGACTGGAAGCAGGCAAGCCACGGCGGCGAGCTCGCGCACGCCGTCGAGGACGGCCTCGTGACCGAGGCCGACGTGACGCCGCTCGGCCGCGTGCTGGCCGGCGAGGCGGCCGGCCGCGAAAGCGCTGCCGAGATCACCGCGTTCGACTCGACAGGGCTCGCGATCCAGGACCTCGCGATCGCGCTGGCAGCACTCGAGGCCGCCGGCGACTTGAGCGGTTTGCCCCTCCTGGATCTCTAGGACTCGCGGTTAGGGGCCGGTTAGAGGCCCACGGTATTTGAGCGGCGGATTGCGGCTCATTTCAACACCATGACCTTCGAGCGACTGTGAGCCGTTGCGCGCACCTCGCGCGCGTGAGCGTCGTCTCGGCCCTTTGCGCTGCCGGGATCGTCGCCACGTGGAGCGCACCGGCGTCCCCCGCCATGCGCACGACGATGCCGCACGGCGTCTCGGCGCCAGAGCACGGGCCGCTGCTGCCGCCGCGCGCGGAGCACGGGCTCGCGCATCGCCTGCGCCAGTACCCGGCCGTTTTCCTGGCCAGCCGCAAGGAGCGAGCGAGAGCGGAGAGGCTACGACGACAGCTCTACGCTGCAGCGCAGCGCTGGGCGACCCCGCGGGCGGCAGCAGCAGCCGGATTCGACCTGCGGCGCGCGCAGCGCGCGCGCGGCGAGCGGCGCGTCATGTGGTTCCACTCCGAGAACCGGCGCTGGCACGCCGCCCGAAACGATTCGATCGAGCCGGGTCGCCCCGACACGCTCATCTACGCCGATCTGCCCGGCCGGCCGCTGAAGCTCGTCGGCGTGATGATCAGCATGCCGCGTGGAGTCCGCGGCCCGACGCCCGGTGGACCGATCACCCGGTGGCACTACCACCTCGTCTGCGTCGCCGGTGACAAGCGAGGCCTCGCGCCGCGCGCGGACGGCTCGTGCGGTCCGGGCGCGAAGCTCGGAGTCGGGAGCGAGATGATGCACGTCTGGTTCACACGCGATCTCCGCAGCGCGTTCGCCGTCCACGCGCCCTGGCCCGAGCTCTGCGCCGCCCGACTGCTGCCGGCGGCCACGTGCGCGTCGGGCGCACACTTCACCGGGATGTAGTCCTCGCAACTAGTCGGGCAGCCAACCCTCGCGGTACGCCCCCGGCGAGCGGCGCGCGAACGGTTCGTACGCGACGTCCGGCTCAGCGGTGTCCTCCTCGACGCTCACCCCGTGGCGCGCTGCGGTCTCGTCGGCCGTGTAACCACCCCATTCGGGGCCGACGGAGCGGTCGCGCGCGCCGACGGCGAGCACCAGGCACGGCCCGTCGCCTGCGCCGAGGATCGTGTGCTTCGTTCCGGCCGGGGAGTGGACGAAATCCCATCGTCGCAGCGGTCGCTCCTCGCCCTCGACGATCAGCAACGCCTCGCCCGCGAGCACGAGGAAGTCCTCCTGGTCCGCCTCCCAGTGGTACATCGCCATGAACTCGCCCGGCTGTAGCACGCTGATGTTGATGCCGAGCTGCGGGAAGCTCACCTCGCCCTCGAAGTCGCAGACGGCCGACCGCCCAGGCGCGTGCCGCCACGACGCCTCGCGGGCGTTGAGCACGAACCAGCCCTTCCCCTTCGGCACCAGCCCGTGCTCGGTCGGCTGGAGCGGCGATTCGTCGACCATCAGACGGCGGTGAACCGGGCCGGCGCGAAGAGGTCGAGCTCGGGTGGGCGCTGGTCGAGGACGGCACGGGCGACGAGCTCCCCGCAGGCCAGGCCGAGCGCGTTGCCGTGCCCGGAGTAGCCGCCGGCGACCCAGACGCCGTCGCGTATCTCTCCAACGACGGGCACGAGGTCGGGAGTCGCGCCCCAGATCCCCGCCCAGCGGTCGGTGACGGCGGGGCGGTAGCCGACGAGCCGCTCGACGAGCGCGTCGAGCCGGCCCTGGACGAGTTCCGTGGTCTCCTCCACGTCGGTCTGTTCCGTCTCGAGGGAGGCGTCGCGATTCCCACCGATCACGAGCCGCCCGTCCGGCAGCTGCTGCCAGTAGTCGTAGCCGAGGCGCGCGTAGTGGGGACGGTCGTAGAGGCGCTCGCGCAGCGGCTCGGTCGCGAGCACCTGTCCGCGCCACGGGTGCACCGGCACCTCGGGCAGCAGCGACGGCAGGTAACCGTCGCCCGCGACGACGACGACATCGGCGTCTGCCGCCTCCACGGTCATCCTCTCCCCTTCGCGGATGTCGGCGCCGGCGCGCGCCGCCTGGGCCGCCAGCCGGCGGACCCAGCGGGCCGGATGCAGAGCGCCGTCGCGCGGATGGAGGATCGCGCCCCGGTACATCCGGTCGAGCGGCGGGTCGAGATCGTCGAGCCACTCGACTGCGAAGCCGTGCTCGCGCAGCGCATCGTGCTCGCGCCGCAGCGCGTCGCGCTCGTCGTCGTCGGCCGCGAGCCGCAGGCTGCCCACACGACGAAACGCGTCGCCGGCGAGCTCCTCGATGCGGTCGAGCGAGCGCTCGGTCAGCTCCATCAGCAGCCGCGCGCGCTCGTCGCCGAGATCGCGCCGCGCCTCGTCGTACGGCGCAGCCGCGCCGCGCAGGGCGAATCCGCCGTTGCGCCCGCTGGCCCCGCCGGCGACCGTGCGCTGCTCGTAGAGGCGAACCTTGACGCCGTGCCCGGCGAGGGTCAGTGCGCAGGAGCAGCCGGTGACGCCGCCGCCGATCACGGCCGCCTCCGGGCGCCCGTCGAAGCGGGAGCTCGGGAGGCCGTCATGTGGCTCCTTCAGCCAATACGAGACCGTGCTCACGACCGGTGATCCTACGTTCAGTCCTGCGAGAGCCGGTCCCACAGGTTCGCCATCAGCTGCTCGACGTGGCCCTGCCACACCGACCCGGCAATCGTGAACGCGCCCGCCGCGAACACCTTTGCGCCCGCCGGGGTGTCGTAGTACGTCATATCCGCGTTGCGCCCGTCGCCGTACAGGTTCGGGATGTCGGCGATCACGCGCACGTTCTTCGGTGAGTCCGAGGTGACGCCGTCGGCCTCGATGCCGCCGCTCGAGAACGCCCGCGCGACGCGAAGACCGGTTCCGGCGATCAGCCAGGAAAGCTTCGCGGCGGCGGAGCGGAGGATCCACGAACCGCGATGCTCGCCGAAGTCGTTGTGGAAGAACTGCACACCGACGAGAGCGGCTTCGGGACGACCCAGGTCGCGCCACTTCCCAACCCGTGTCATCACGTTGTCCCTGATCGTCACCTTCCAGTAGAAGTTGTTCGCCGAGAGGAACATCAGGTTGCCGCCGAGGTCGCGGAACCTCGTCACGGCGGCGTACTCGTGCTGCGTGACGTACTCGTGGTGTCCCTCGAAGACGAGCACGCGATAGGCCCTGCGCAGCGCCGCACCGCTCGTGCTGTTCAGCTCGGCGTCGGAGATGAAATCGGCGCCGTCGCGCGTCAGGTTCACCCAGCTGGCCGGGCGGCTCGTGCCCGTGCTCGGGACGGGCGTGACGCTGAACGGAGGCGGCGATGCGCATCTGCCGGCTCGCGACCAGCTTGCCGCCTACCTCGCGCGCACCTTCGATGCGCCGCGTGAG
>JABFWJ010000045.1 GCA_013362295.1 Thermoleophilia bacterium | reverse complement strand
GGTGCGGAGCGCCACCGCCGCCGCAACGAGCGCTTCCAGCGCGCGCTCCGGCGCCTGTACGCGGGTCCGCGGCTCGTCGACCAACTCGCCGGGCCGGCAACGTTGATCTGCCGCTGCGAGAGCGTCCCGCTGCGCGCGGTCGAGGAGGCGTTCGCCGGCGGGATCGCGTCGATCGGCGCGCTCAAGCGCGTCACCCGCGCCGGCATGGGCCGCTGCCAGGGCCGCTACTGCGCCGGCATCCTGGCGGAGCTGGCCGCGCGCCGCTCCGGGCGGCCGCCCGACGAGCTCGCCTGGTTCGCGCCGGCGCTGCCGTTCAAGCCGCTGCCCGTCGGCGTCGTGGCAGCCGCGGCCGAGGCGCTGGCAGATGTCCGCGCCGACGTCGCTGATGTCCCACGTTGATCGGATCTCCGCGAGCGATACTCGAGAATCGACCTCGGGCGTAAAGCGCTCTCGCCCAGGCGACCGTGGAGGTTCCTGGCGAACTGCGAACATCGGGGTACGACCGACTCGCCCACAGTCGAGTTCAGATCTGACGATCGAGTCGGTAGAGGATCTCCTCGATCACCCCGCCTTCCTGCTCGTCGTGCTCGGCGCGCCGCTCGACCTCGACGAAGCCGCACTTCTCGAGCACGCGGATCGAGCCGACGTTGCTGCTCACAACCCAGGCGTGGAGCGGCCGCTCCGAGATCTCGGCCGCCAGCTCCGCGAGCGCCGCGGTCGCGAGCCCGCGGCCCCAGAACTCGCGACCCACCCAGTAGCCTACGAGCCGCCGGCCATCCTGCTCCCAGCAGCCGATGTTCCCGGCCACGGCGCCGCCGTCGACGATCGTCCGCTTCACGGCCGAGTCGTCGGCGAGCACCCGCCGCCAGTGCGCGTCGAACGCCTCGCGGTCCCGAGCAGGGAAGACAGCCATCGCAGTTGCCTCGGGGTCGAGCTGCTGCTCGTAGAAGACGTCGATGTCGGCTTCGGCGACGTCGCGCAGGACCGGCACGACCTCAGCGTACGACAAATGTCGTGCAGCTTGAGCGCGAGTCGCTCGAGCACACCGAGGCGATCGACGAGCATCTGCGTCAGCACGTCGCCGGCGTCGGCCTCTGGTGACATTCGCGCACGTTGGCCCCGCCGAGCGCCCTGCACTTTGTGTTGACTCAACACAAAGCTGGCTGACGCCTCCGAAGCTTTGTGTTGACTCAACACTTAGTCGAGGCCCGTCAGGGTGTATCGCGGCACACTGGCCCAGCCGGGCGTGACGACTGTTCTTCCGCCTGAGCCGACCCGCGAGCGGGTAAGGCGCGGCAGACGAAGGTGACTACCTAAAACCGCACCGGTGAGAACGGTGCGAGGTCGCGGCCGGTCTCCTCGCCGAGTGCGAGCTGCGCGACGATCTTGCCGAGCAGCGGCCCGCCGGTGAAGCCGAGGAACGGGAAGAGCGCGACGAAGAAACCGGGCGCCGCCTCGCCGATCACGGGCCGCCAGTCGGCGATTCCCGGGCAGACGCCCGCCCATGTACGCAGCAGCGACGCGCCCGCGATCTGCGGCACGACCTCGATCGCGAGCCGCAGGTTCGGCGCCAGCGACGTGACGTCGACGGAGAGCCGGCCGCTGTCGTCCTCGCGCGACGGCCAGCCGCCGCCGATCAACAGCGAGCCGGACTTGGCCTGCTTGAGCGTCAGCTTCTCCTTCGCGAAGTAGACGAGGTGCGTGACGAGCGGCGGCACCGCTTCGGTCACGGACATCTGGATCGGCCAGCGTTCGACCGGCACGTCGACGCCGACCAGCTTCGAGACGACCGCCGCCTCGGCGCCACCGCAGTCGACGATCCGGCCGCAGTCGATCGTGCCCGCGGTCGTCTCGACCCCGAACCCACTTCGTCTCCGCTCGACCGAGTGCACCTCCGTCTCGAGAAGAAGCCGGGCTCCCCGGTCTGCCGCCGCGCGCGCGAGCGCCGGCACGGCGAGTAGCGGGTTCGCCTTGCCCTCGACCTCGCAGAGGAGGGCGCCGGCCATCCGCCCCGATACGTACGGCGCGACGCGCTGGAGATCGTCGCGCGAGAGCAGCTCGACGCCGACGCCGAACGAGCGCTCGATCGCCGCCTTCCGCTCGATGTCGCGCAGCTGCGCATCGGTCGCCGCGACGAGCAACCCGCCGCACACGTCGACCTCGAGGTCGGCGCCGAGCTCCTCCGGAAGGCCGCGCCAGAGGTCGATCGAATCGCGTAGCAGCGACAGCGTCGGGCCCCACTCGAACGCCCACTCCTCACCGAGCTCGAGGAACGCCTCGTGCTGGATCTGCCCATGCAGGCTGCCCGCGTTTCGCCCGGACGCCTGCGTGTTGAGGTCGTACCGCTCGACCAGCGTGACGTCTGCGCCGGCCTGCGCGAGGTAGTACGCGGCGGCGCAGCCGGTGACGCCGCCGCCGACGACGAGGACGTCGGTCTCGGCTCTGTGCATCCGATCGCGAATGGTCTATCATCGCTCCGTTCGCCGAGCGCACATCTGTCCGCGACGGGCACTCATGAGCAACTTCCGGGGAAGCTACACCGTGATGGTCACTCCCTTCACCGAGGACGGGAGCGGCATCGACACCGGGGCGCTCGTGCGCTTCCTCGACTGGCAACTCGAGGTCGGTGTCCCAGGCGTGATCGTGCTCGGGTCGACCGGCGAGTTCCTCACGGTGAACGATGACGAGCGTACGCAGCTCGTCGAGGCGACGATCCGGCACATCGACGGCCGCATCCCCGTGCTGATCGGGACGATGAACGCGCACACACCGAACGCCGTCCGCTACAGCCGCGAGGCCGAGCAGCTCGGGGCGGACGGACTGATGATCGTGCCGCCCTACTACTACACGCCGACCGAGGACGAGATCTTCGGCTACTACCGGGCGATCTGCGACTCGGTCTCGATCCCGATCATGCTCTACAACAATCCGGTCACGTCCAATGTCGACATGTCCGCGAAGCTCGTCGGCCGGCTGACCCGCGCGTTCGAGAACGTCCGCTACATCAAGGAGGCGAGCCTCGACGTCGCGCGTGTCTACGACGTGATCGAGGAGACGGACGGCGTCATGAACGTCTTCGCGGGCGAGCGCATCGTCGAGTCGTTCCTGCTCGGCGCGGTCGGCTACGTCAACCCGTACGGCAATTACATTCCCCGCGCGTCCTCGCGCATCTGGGACTACCTCGTCGACGGCCGAATCGAGGACGCGAAGCAGGTGCAGCGCCTGATCAACGCGATGGATCACATCATCGCGGCCGGTCATCCCACGTACGGCCACCAGTGCTACTCGAAGGCGCTCGCCGCCGCCGCCGGCTATCCGGTCGGCGACGTGCGCGCGCCGCTCACGCCGTTCGCCGCGCTCGAGGGCGAGGAGCGCGAGCGTATCGGCAAGCTGACCGCGATCATGGATCAGCTGGACGAGCTCGTCACCGAGCTCGAAGCACCCGTTCGCGCGTGAAGCTCGCCGTCGACTCCGTCGACGCGCACGTCGAGGGCC
>JABFWJ010000287.1 GCA_013362295.1 Thermoleophilia bacterium | reverse complement strand
GCGCTGTCGACGTCGACGGCGAAGAGGTGGAAGTGGGGCTCGGGCGGCTCCCAGTCGATACGCGCCTTGATCGTCGCGCGGTACGCGGCGCGGCGCTCGGCGTCCTGCACGTCGACGGCACGGCCGTAGAGCTTGAAGTCGCCCTCCTTGCCGTCGCGGTTCGAGACGACGCTGTGCACGACGAGCCGCGGATCGCGCAGCAGGTCGAGCGCCTTCGGCGACTGCCACATCATCCCGAGCATCAGCTCGCCGCCGACGAACTCCGGCTCGACCGGCGAGATGCGCGGCCAGCCGTTCCTGCGCAACGTCCCGACCAGGCACAGCTCCTTCGCGCGCAGGCGCTCCTCGCCGAGCCCTGCGAGCTCGGGACACGCCGACGTGAACTCGTCCCACCGCATCAGTCGATTCTCTTCCCTCGCTGATGCCCGGGACCCGTGTGATGCGAGAGGTTGTAGGCCGAATTGACGAGGCCGACGTGCGTGAACGCCTGGGGGAAGTTCCCGAGCAGGCGCTTCTCGGCGGGGTCGTACTCCTCCGCCAAGAGACCGAGATCGTTCGACACCCCGATCAGCTTCTCGAAGAGCTCGCGCGCTTCGTCGTCGCGCTCGAGCATCAGCAGTGCGTCGACGAGCCAGAACGAGCACGGCAGGAAGACTCCCTCGCCGCCGGGCAGGCCGTCGACGTCGTGGTCTTTCGGCCGGTAGCGCTCCACGAAGCCGTCGCGCGTCAGATCGCGCTGGATCGCCTCGATCGTGCCCACGACTCGCGGATCGTCGGCGGGCAGGAAACCGAGCAGTGGGATGAGGAGCGTCGAGGCGTCGAGCTCGTCGGAGCCGTATGACTGCGTGAAGGCGTTCAGCTCGACGTTGAAGCCCTCGCGGCACACCTCCTCGTGGATCTCGGCCCGGATCCGCCGCCAATGGTCGATGGGGCCGGGGCGGTCCCAGCGCTCGACGGCTTCGACCGCCCGGTCGAACGCGACCCACGCGAGCACCTTCGAGTGGGTGAAGTGGCGGCGCTGCGCGCGAACCTCCCAGATCCCTTCGTCTGGCCGGTCCCAGGCGCCCTCGAGAAACTCGAGCACGTGTTGTTGCAGCGACCAGGCGTGGTCGTCGCGCGCGAGGCCGTGGCGACGTGCCTCGTGCAACGCGTCCATGATCTCCCCGTAGACGTCGAGCTGGAATTGCTCGTGGGCGGCGTTGCCGGAGCGGACCGGCCGCGATCCCGCGTACCCGGGGAGCCAATCGAGCTCGTACTCCGGGACGCGACGCTCGCCCGCGACGCCGTAGAGGATCTGCATGCTCGCCGGGTCGCCCGCGACGGCGCGCAGCAGCCAGTCGCGCCAGGCACGCGCCTCGTCTCGGAAACCCGCGTTCATCAGCGCGTAGAGCGTGAAGGTCGCGTCGCGCAGCCACGAGAAGCGGTAGTCCCAGTTGCGGACGCCGCCGATCCGCTCGGGCAGCGACGTCGTCGCGGCCGCGACGATCGCGCCGGTCGGCGCATACGTGAGCGCCTTCAGCACGAGCAGGGACGTGTCCACCGCTTCCGGGTAGTCGCCCTCGTACTCGCAGCCGCGGACCCAGTCGCGCCAGAACGACTCGGTGTCGGCGAGCGCCTGTTCGGGGTCGACGGTCGCCGGCGGCTGTTCGGCGGAGGGGAACCACGTGAGCACGAAGGGGACGCGGTCGCCGCGCCCGACCGTGAACTGCGCCACGTGGGTCATCGCCTGCGGGTACAGCTCGACCGGCGTCCGAAAGACGAGCGCGTCGGGCCCGCCGATCGCCAGGATCGTCTCGCCGTCGATACGCCGCACCCACGGGACGATCGACCCGTAGTCGAAGCGCATCACGAGCTCGGTTCCCATCTCGACGTGCCCGTCGAGCCCTTCGACGATGCGCACGATGTCGGGCTTTGTCTCCCTCGGAGGCATGAAGTCGATCACGCGCACGCGGCCGGTGTCCGTCTGCCACTCGGTCTCGAGGATCAGCGTCCGCTCGCGATACCGCCGCTCCGTCGCCTGGCCTCCGCCTGCGGGCGCGAGCAGCCAGCGGCCGTCCTCCGACGAGCCGAGGAGCGCACTGAAGCAGGACCCGGAGTCGAAGCGCGGGAAGCACAGCCAGTCGACCGAGCCGGACCTGCCGATCAAGGCGACGGTCTGCAGGTCGCCGACGAGCGCATAGTCCTCGATCCGCTCCGGCACTAGCGATTCTCGATCTCGAGCGCGAAGGCGGGCATGCGTTTTGCCACTGCCCGGTTGAACTCCGCGCAATACCTGTCCGGATCGTCGACCGTCCTCGCGTAATGGTCGCGCAGGTCGGCGAGGATCTCCGTTCCGGTCTCGACGGCGTCGACGTAATCGCCGTAGAGCTCTTCGGCGTCGTCGCGGTCGGCGCGGTTGTACGCGGCAAGCCGCTCTTGCGCCTCTTCGATCGCGTCACGGTGCTCGCGGGCGAACAAGCCGAGCTGCGCCTCGATCACGCCCGCGAAGCGCGACCGGCGGAACCTCACGCGAGCTCCCGGTACAGCTCGAGGTGCTGGGCGGCCGAGGCGTCCCACGTCAGCTCGCGCCGCGCACGATCGGCCCCCGCCCGCGCGTCCGACAGCGCAGCCCCGTCGTCGAGCAGCTCTCGCACCGCCTCGGTGAGCGCCCCGACGTCGCCCGCGGGCACCACGCGGCCCGCGCCGAAACGGCGGACCGGCTCGCCGAGTCCCGCCACGTCGTAGACGACCGCGGGCACGCCTGCGCCGAGCGCCTGCAGCAGCGCGCCCGACTGGTCGAGCTCCGCGCGATACGGGAAGACCGCGACGGTCGCCTCCGAGAGGGCGCGGTCGAGCTCGGTCTGCGCGAGGTACCCGAGCCGCCACTCCACGCGCTCGGCCTCGCGCAGGCCGTCGAGCGGCATCGCCGGATCGCCGGCGACCACCAGCCGCGCATCGGGAAGCCGCCGTGTCACTTCGATCGCGTCGGGCAGGCCCTTGTAGGGACGGATGACGCCGAGCGAGAGCAGCGTGTGGCCGTCGTCGGCGCGCGTCGCCGCACTCGGATACACGGGATGCGAGATGACGCGCGCATCGATCCCGAGCTCGGCGAGCGCCTCGCGGCCGCGGTCTGTGTGCACGACGATGCGATCGAAGCGCCCGAGCACCCGCCGCCACAACTCGCGCTTCGACGCAGTGCGTCGCGGCAGCAGGTCGTGCGCCGTGAAGACGGCCGGAGCGCGGAAGCGCAGGCGCACGTCGGCGTACGGCAGCGCGAGCCACTGCAGGTGCAACACGTCGGGCTGTGCCAGCGCGAGCGTGCGCATTACGTCGAGATGTTCGATCGCCTTCAGCGGGAGGCGGAGGCGCGAGCGCTTGAAGAGCCGCGACGAGAGTGGGTAGAAGCGCTCGCTTCGTCGATAGCCCTCGGGCGCGGGGAGCTGCCCGAACCGGAAACGCGAGGTCGCGAGCTCCACGTCTGCCCCCGCCCGCGTGAGGGCCGCGGCGAGCTCGTGGTCGTACCACGGCGTGAACGCCGGGGGATCGGCGAGCAGAACGCGCACGGAAGTAGCGTAGACGGGTGCTCGTCCGGAGCTGGAACCTCTTCCACGGCAACTCCGTGCCGCCGCAGCGGCGGGAGTTTCTCGACGAGATGATCCGGCTTGCCACGTCGGACGATCCCGACGTCCTGTGCGTGCAGGAAGTCCCTGTCTGGGCACTCGGGAAGTTCTCCGTGAGCGACGTGGCGGCGCGCCCGTCGTTCGGTCCGCTGCCGATCACCGCCGAGCTCGGCCGGCAGCTGACGGAGCCGAACCACGGGCTGTTCCGGTCGGCCTTCGCAGGACAGGGCAATGCGATGGTCGTGTCGTCGCGGTTGCGCGTCCTCTCGCGTCGTGTGCTGACGCTCAATCCACGCCGTTTCCGATCGGCGCAGGCGCGCGCGCTCGGCCTCGCTCCGGTCGCCCGGCTCGGGTGGGCGAAGGAGCGCCGCATCGTGCAGGCGCTGCGGCTTGCCGCGCCGGGCGGCCGTACCTACCTCGTGACGAACATGCACTGCACGAGCTTCCCCGCGGACGAGCGCCTCGCGGACGCCGAGCTACTGCGAGCCGCGTGGTTCGCGATGTCGAGCGCCGCGCCCGACGACGTCGTCGTGCTCGCGGGAGACTTCAACGCGCGTGCCGCGCGGTCGCGGACGCTGCACGATCTCGCGTCTCCGGAGTGGGGGTTCTCGGCGGCGGGTCCGGGCATCGACCACATCCTCGTGCGCGGGGCCGACCCGGGTGAGTTCCGCCGCTGGCCGGACGGGCAGCGCAAGCACGACGGCGTGCTGTTGTCCGATCATGCGCCGGTGGAGCTCGAGTTCGAATGAGCTGGGCGCAGCTGCGCACCCGGTTCCCGGTGCTCGAACGGATCGCCTATCTGAACGCGGGCACGTTCGGTCCGCTCCCGCGCGCGACGCTCGACGCGGAGCGTGAGGTGCGCGCGTGGGAGGCGGAGCACGGACGAGGCGGCAAGCCGTACTTCGACGCGATGCTGGAACGCCGCGAGCGCGTCCGCGCACTGATCGCCGGGCAGATCCGCGTCGCGCCGGAGAACATCTCACTCACCGACTCGACCACGGGCGGCGTGCAGACAGTCGTGACCGGCCTCGCACTCGGCCCGGGCGCAGAGATCGTTACGACGGACGCCGAGCACTTCGGCCTCACGGGCCCGCTCGTCGCCTCGGGCGCGACGTTGCGGATCGCGCGAGTCCGCGACGCGCCGGCCCGAGACGTCTTCGAGCTGATCCGGGACCAGGTCACGCCGCGGACGACCCTGATCGCGACTTCCGCCGTCTCGTGGATCGACGGCAAGGTCTTCCCATGGCGCGACCTGCGCGCGGCAACCGGCGTCCCCGTGCTGATCGACGGGGCGCAGGGGGCAGGGGCGGTCGACGAGGACGCCTCGCAAGCCGACTACTACACCGTGAGCGCCCAGAAGTGGTTGTGCGGGCCGGACGCAACCGGTGCCCTCTACGTCCGCGACCCCGATGCCCTTCCGCCGCGCCTCGTCGCCTACCCCAGCGCTGCGTCGTACGACATTGCGGCCGGCAGCTGGGAGCCGAAGCCCGGCGCGCTCCGCTTCGATCGCACGTTCACGCCGGCCTCGGCGCTCGCCGGCCTCGAAGCAGCGCTCGTCGACCTTCCCGCGGGGCGATTCGAACGTGCACGCGACCTCGCGCGTCGCTGCCGCGAGCTGCTGCTCGAGCGCGGGGTCGACGTCGCGACGGAGCCCGATCAGGCGACGCTCGTCTCCTTCCGTCCGGCTGGCGACCCGACGGCCGCGGTCGCAGCGCTCTACGAGCGGGGCGTCGTCGTGCGCGAGCTACCGGGCACGGGCCTCGTCCGGGCATCGGTCGGCTGGTGGAACGACGAGAGTGACCTCGAACGCCTCGTCGAGGGACTCGAGGCCGCCACAGACACGTAAGTGCTTGTGCTCTGTCTCCGGGGCCGCCGTCGACCGACGAACGTGCTTTTGAACGAGCGCCGGCGGCCGCAGAAGCGGATCACGAAGAGCGCCACGCCGATGACGATCAGAACGTCTCCGACTGAGATCGCGGTGGCGAACGGGATCGGCGGTGGAACGACGATCCTGTCGCCGAGCCAACTGAAGTGCGTGGTCCGGCTTACGAGGACGTTGTTCGTGTATGACCCTGTCGCTGTTATCGCGCCGGCAGGCCGGCCGCTTTCGGTCCAGGCTGCGAGTGTGACCGGCATCCGGTCCCCGTTCGCGAAGATGACCAGGGCATTGAGCGCGAGTCCGGTAGCAGCCAGTGCGAGTGTGCGGTGATGCGTCGCGTTGATGATCACGAACAGGATCAACGCGACGTAACTCGCGGCGTGAAGCTTCGAGACGAGTGCGTGCGGTATCTGGGCGCCTAGACCGGTAAACAGCGTGATTTGGGTGAGCAGAGCCAGGAACACCATCGATCCTCCGCGGAGGCGAAGCTGCGCCAGGTTGTTGAGCGGGACGCCGATCATCCAGGCCACGAGGAGAATGAGGAAGACCGCGAAGCCGAGGAACATCAGACAGCGTCTTCTGCGGATTCGGTGAGCCGCGAGGCCCCCAGCGTGTTTCGCACGCGCTCACCCTCGGGCCGATCGGTGACGTCCATGATCAACGGGTCGATCCGTCCGACGCGTGCGGGCACAGGCACACCGCGGAGCGCGTCTCGAAGGCGCCGCTCGACCGTCTCGACAGTCGAGGCTCGCGCGACGCTGATGCCGATTTCGTCGGCGCTCAGGCGGACGATTCTGTCTTCGGCGCGGAGAGAGGCCTCGAGCGCTCTTGTGGCGTCGTCGGCGACCCGCCCCGCCACAAGCTGTCCTGCGGCCCTGCGCACTCGGTCGAACATCCTCAGGTTCAGCAGGAGCACGGTTGCCTCTTCGGTGCGCTTGCGATCGGCGGAGAGCAGGAAGACATTTGGCTTCGAGCCGACCTCCGGCTCGGGGATTGCCTCGATGCAGTCGATGATCGGTTGATCCGCCTCGGTCGGCCGGTTCGGGAATCCGATGGCGACGCGATTTCCCTCTTCCGTCGGACGTGTAAGGACCGCGTGTCCTTGTTCGACGGGAACAACGACGAAGTCCTCGCGCCGCGCGGCCCAGCCGCACAGACTGCCGACATCGGTCGGCGGGTCACCGAATGTGTGAGCGGCTGTCTGGCGCCCGCTTTCGTCGATGTGCAGCCAGACCACCCAGTTGATCAGTTGTGCCGCCCGCAGGGCGGCAAGCGGGTTTGCGTCCCCGTGACGAAGGATGTCGTTGATTCTCCGGCCGTGGCGGGCGGACTGCCAGGTTCGGACGCTTGCGTACGACAGAGCCCCTAATGCAGGAAGGAGCGTGACGACAACGACCGTCGTCGTCGGCGCAGCCATCATCGACAGGAGCCCCACGGCCACTGCGAGCACGGCGGTCGAACGCAGATCGAACTTTCGGGCAAGCGCGAGAACGGGTGACCAATCGCGTCCGAATTCACTCCGCAAAAGTTTCAGTTCGTTCTCGTTCAGCTCGGCGCCGATGTTGTTCTCTGTCAGGAGGCCGACGAACGCCCTCGCGACGAGCGGGTGGAACTGAGTTCCTGCCTTGTCCAGAATTTCCGCGACTGCTTCTTCTTGGGTGAGAGCCGGCCGATACGGCCTTCTCGATGTCATCGCGTCGAAGCTGTCTGCCACGATCAACAGGTGTGATTCGATCGGTATGACATCCGCGGGAACTCCGTAATATCCATTGCCATCGAACCGTTCATGATGGAGTTCGACAAACGAGGCGAACTCGCTGGCAAACCTGAACGACCGGAGCAACCGCGCAGAGAGTTTTGGATGGCCGCGTATGGCGGACAATTCCGCCGCAGTCAACGGCTCATCCTTGGACAGTGTCGCGGCGTCCACGTTGATCTTGCCGATATCGTGGAGTCGCGCAGCGAGAACGAGACGGTTTCGCTGGCGCTCGGGGATTTGCAGTGCTCGCAGGAATTCGTCGACTAGTTCCTTGACGCGGTCGCTGTGTGCTGCGGTATCTCTGTGCCGTTCGTCCACGATTGCCGCGACGGAATCGAGAGCGGCACGCGTTTCATGTTCGAGCTGCTCGTACGTGGCACGCGAGCGGTAGACGGCGACGACAAGCGGCAGCAGGAACGGAAGCACGATCCAGTGACCGCCGCTGATGCCGTATGCAATCAGGACGCCGAGGCTGCCGTCTCCGACGGCCGCACGCGCTTCGTCGGCGGCGACCTCCGAAACCACGAAGCCGATCGACTTCGGCGCCGCCAAAAGACCGCCTATCGTCAGGACTGTCGACGTGGTCAAGAAGCGGACGCCGAGAAGCGCGACCAGGGCCACCGCTGATTTCGGCGTCGAACCGCCGCCCGCAGCTTGGTATGCAAGTCCGGACGCGGCCGCCGCAAGCCCGAACATCGATGCGTTCAGAACCAGCCAGCGCCGAGGCCCAGAGCGTGGCCCGTCGACGATGATGAGCGCGAAAATCGCCACTAACGCCGCGGGAAGCGGCCCCAGCGCGATCGCAGCCGCGATATGCGCGGGAGCGGAAAGAGACAGAACGGCGGCCGCGGCACGCCTGCGCTGACGAATGGCTAGCTCCTCGCCAAGAACGGCGAGGCCAAGAAGAGGCCCAGCCAGCTCGATCGGCGGTGTGGTTGCGAGCAGCCCGGCCACCCCGAGCGTCGCCGCCGTAGCAACCGCCGAGACGTACGAGAAGAGCATGAGGCGCGCGTTCATCACCCACCAGCTATCGACGGGCCTGCGCGTTCACTTGAGCCGCGCCTCTGCCGCGCGTCGACGATTGTCGCCTCAGGAGAGCGTTGGGCCCGCCCGCGCCAGCCGGGCGGGCTCAACGAAGTCCGACCACGCCGTTAGGAACAGCCGAATTTTCCGCCCGCGCCAGCTGCAACTACAAAGCTCAGCGCAACCGCCACGACGTAGGAAGCCCGAACGAGCCGCAGCTTCATCATTTCTCCTTTCGGGGGAACCTGAGGTCACATCGTCAACGGCGCCGCCCCCCCGTCTATCCCCCCTCCGGGCGATGTTCGTCCGGCAGCCGAGCTTCCGCGGCCGGCTCAGGCGGCTTCGGTGCGGAGCCCCAGCTCGGTAGCGATCGGCTGCAGCGCGACCACGACGTTCGCGATGTGCTCGTCGAGGTCGATCCCGAGCAGCTCGGCGCCCTCGTAGACGTCCTCCCGCGACACGCCTGCCGCGAACGACGGCTGCTTCAGCTTCTTCTTGACCGACTTCGGCTCGAGGCCCTCGAGGCCGGTCGGCCGTACGAGGCCGCACGCGTGCACGAACCCCGACAGCTCGTCGCACGCGAAGAGTGTCCTCTTGAGCGGCGTGTCTCGAGGCAGCGAGAGATGGTTGGCATGCGAGAGCTCCGCCTCGATCACCTCGTCCGTGTAGCCCTCCTCGCGCAGGTTCGGCGCACCGTCCTGGGGGTGCTTGTCCAGCGTCGGGTGGATCTCGTAGTCGAAGTCGTGCAGCAGCGCCGTGACACGCCACAACTCCTCGTCCTCGCCGAACAAGCGTGCGTACCAGGCGGTCGACGCCTCGACGGCGAGCGCGTGGCGAAGCAGCGCCTCGCTCTTCGTGTAGCGGTTGAGGGTCTCCCACGCTTGTTGACGAGTCCGGTCCACGGCGGACTAGCATAGTGCGCCTCATGTCCTCGACCATCGTCAGGCCGGCCGCGGAGTCGTTCGTGATCGAAGGCGGCCATCCGCTGTCCGGCCGGCTCCGCGCGTCGGGCAACAAGAACGGCGCCCTGCCGATCCTGGCCGCGTGCCTCCTCACCGACGAGCCGGTCACGCTGACGAACCTGCCGCGGATCCGCGACGTCGAGACGATGATGGGCCTCCTCCGCAGCCTCGGTGCCGAGGTCGCGTGGACCGGCGAGAACGAGGCGCGCATCCACGCGGAGGAGATCTCGCACGAGCTCGACGAGCGCCTCGCGAGCCGGATCCGTGCGTCGTTTCTGCTCGCGGGGCCGCTGCTGGCGCGCCTCGGGCGGGCGAGCGTGCCGCCGCCGGGCGGGGACGTGATCGGGCGCCGCCGGCTCGACCCGCACATCCACGCTTTTGCGGAGCTCGGGGCCGGGCTCGAGCTGGGGGACCGCTACGAGCTGAGCGGACGGCTGCAGGCCGCGCACATCCACCTCGAGGAGGCGTCGGTGATGGCGACCGAGAACACGGTCATGGCGGCGACGCTGACACCCGGGAAGACGATGATCTCGAACGCCGCGAGCGAGCCGCACGTGCAGGACCTCTGCAGGTTCCTCCGAGCGCTCGGCGCGAAGATCGAGGGCATCGGGTCGAACGTGCTGCACGTCGCCGGCGTCGAGCGCCTCTTCGGCGGCACGCACGCGATCGCGCCCGAACACATCGAGGTCGGGAGCTTCATCGGCATGGCCGCCGTCACCGGCGGCGACATCACGATCGAAGGCATCGCCCCCGACGATCTGTGGCCGGTGCTCCCGGTGTTCCGCCGGCTCGGGATCGAGGTCGAGCTCGGGGACGACTGGGTGCGCGTGCCGCCCGACCAGGAGCTCGTGATCGTCGACGATCTCGGCGGCGCGATCCCGAAGGTCGAGGACGGGCCGTGGCCGGCGTTCCCCGCGGACCTGACGTCGATCGCAGTGATCGTCGCGACGCAGGCGCGCGGGACGGTGCTCGTCTTCGAGAAGATGTTCGAGAGCAGGCTGTTCTTCGTCGACAAGCTCGTGTCGATGGGCGCGCGCATCATCCTGTGCGACCCGCACCGCGTTGTCGTCACGGGACCGGCGCCGCTCTACGGGCAGCGCATGTCGAGCCCTGACATCCGCGCCGGCATGGCGATGGTGATCGCGGCGCTCTGCGCCGACGGAACGTCCACGATCGGCGACGCCTACCAGATCGACAAGGGCTACGAGCGCATCGACGAGCGCCTGCAGGCGCTCGGCGCGCACATCGAGCGGGTCGAGAGCTGAGAGGCTCGGGCGTGCCCGACGGGTACGCTCAGGTGGGATGTCCGAGACGCAGACGGGAGTGCGCGTCGAGCTCGCCCGCGAAGGTGCGGCGAACGTCGCGACCGGCTTCCCGGTGCTCGACCACCTCGTCGGAGAGCTGGCAGCCGCGGCGCGCTTCAAGCTGTCGTTGGAGGTCGCCCCCGGGAGCGCGGACGAGGCCGTCGGTGCCGCCGGGCGAGCGCTCGGAGCGTCGCTCGCCGGCCTGCTCGCCTCGAACGCAGGCGTCGGCTGGTCGCTCGTGCCGGCCGACGAGGCGCTCGCGACGGCGGCGCTCGAACGCGACGTGGTGCCGCGGCTGGTCACGAACGTCGACTTCTCGGACCAGCGGGTCGGTGGGCTCGCGACCGACGTCGCGTCCCGGTTCCTCGAAGAGCTGGCCCGTGCCGCCGGCCTGAACCTGCACGTGCGGCTCGTCGAGGGGACGGACCCGCAACACGTGCTCGCAGCGATCTTCAAGGCGGTCGGCGCCGCGCTCGGTCAGGCGTGCCGGCCCGTACCCGACTCGAGGGAGGACTCGTGAAGGACGTCGTTCGCACCGAAGCCGCTCCGGCGCCGTTTCAGGGCGCGCCGTACTCGCAGGCGATCAAGGCCAACGGATTCGTGTTCGTCTCCGGTCAGCTCGCGCTGCGCCCCGGCGACAAGGAGCTGACGGGCGGTGCGATCGGCGAGCAGACCGAGCAGGTGTTCGCGAATCTGCGCGCGATCCTCGAGGAGGCGGGAAGCTCACTCGACGGCCTCGTGAAGACGACCGTCTTTCTGCAGAACCTGGACGACTTCGCAGGCATGAACGAGGTCTACGCGAAGCATGTCGGCACGACGCCGCCGGCACGATCGACCGTCGAGGTGGCAAAGCTGCCGTCGGGCGCGCTCGTCGAGATCGAGGCGATCGCCCTCGTCTAAGGCGGAAGAGGAGTATGTGGGCTCGCTCGGGCTGGACGCGTACGTCGTCGGCGGCGCCGTCCGCGACGAGTTGATGGGTCGCGACTCGAAGGACGCCGACTTCCTCGTGCCGGGCGTCGACATCCCCGGGCTGCGTTCGGTACTCGAGCCGCACGGACGGACGGAGGAGCTCGTCGTCGCGGGCCGTCCGGTCGGCGTGCGGTTCTTTCCGCGCGATGCGGGCGTGCGCAAGCGGGTGCCCGCGGGCATCGAGCTTGCGCCGCCGCGGCGCGAGGTGTCGACCGGCCCCGGGCGCCACGACTTCGAGATCGTGGTCGACCCGTCGGCCTCCGTCGAGGACGACCTGACGCGGCGTGACTTCACCGTCAACGCGATCGCACGCCGCCTGTCGGACGGCGCGATCGTCGATCCCCACCATGGGAAGGAGGATCTCGAAGGACGTGTGCTCCGGACGGTGACGCCGAGGAGCTTCGCCGAGGACCCACTGCGGCTCGTGCGCGGCCTGCGCTTCGTCTCGCAACTGGATCTCGATCCCGAGCCGCAGACGCTCGCGCAGATGCGCGCGGAGGCTCCGAGCGTACGACTCGTCTCCGGCGAGCGCATCGGCGGCGGGCTCGCGGCCGACGGGATGGGCGAGCTGTCGAAGCTGCTGATGGGCACGCACCCCGCGAAGGCGCTGCGGCTGGCGCGCGACACCGGCGTCCTCGTCGAGGTGCTGCCCGAGGTCGAGCCTGCGAGCGGCTTCGACCAGGAGAGCAGGTCCCACGACCTGATGGTCGACGAGCACACGTTCGAGGTCGTGCAGGCGGCGGCCGATGAGGGGATGCCGCTGCGCGTTCGCCTGGCCGCGCTCTTCCACGATCTCGGCAAGCCGCACGTCGCGTGGCGGGGAACGGACAACCGCCTCCACTACTACGCGAAGCCGGGGTTCTCCGCCCAGAGCCACGAGCAGATCGGCGCCCAGCTCGCCGACGCGGCGCTCGAGCGGCTCCGCTACCCGACCGAGCTCCGCACGCGCGTCGTCCGGATCGTGCGCGGCCACATGCTGGACCCCGGCCGGGCGGACGAGCTGCGCGCACGGAGGCTGCTGCAGCGCTACGGGATAGAGCTGACCTTCGACCTGCTCGACCACAAGCGCGCCGACCTGCTCGGCAAGGGTCAGGACAACGAACAGGAGCTCGCGCGGCTTCGCTCGTTCCGGCGCGTCGTCGAGCGCGCGAAGACGAGCCCGCACCGTTTGCGTGACCTCGCCGTCGACGGCGACGACCTGATCTCGATCGGCTTCGAGCCCGGCCCGCCGCTCGGACACGCGCTGCGCACGCTCCTCGACGACGTCGTGCGCAATCCGGACCTGAACACGCGCAAGCGGCTCC
>JABFWJ010000076.1 GCA_013362295.1 Thermoleophilia bacterium | reverse complement strand
TCGGCGCGGGCATGCCGGACATGGGCGGGATGATGTAGGCAGGATCCTTCGCGGATTCTGCTGGACAAGAGGAGGCGGCCGGTCGGCCGCCTCCTATTTTTGTCCAACAACGAGAAGAGCCGCTCGAGAGCGGCTCTTCAAGGGGGATGGGGGAGGGTAGTACCCCAGGTATCGACCGCCGGGCGCGCTGCTCGATCCCTCGTTCGAGTGATCAGAAGCCGTAGCGCTCCTCGTGCCAGGGATCGGCGTCGTTGTGATAGCCGTAGCGCTCCCAGAAGCCGGGCCGGTCGATGCTCGAGAGCTCGATCCCGCGCAGCCACTTCGCGCTCTTCCAGAAGTACTTGCCGGGGATCACGAGGCGCAGCGGGTAGCCGTGCTCGGGCGTGAGGGGCGCCCCGTCGGCGTGCGTCGCGAGCAGCGCGTCCGGGTCGGTGAGGTAGGACAGCGGGACGTTCGACGTGAAGCCGGCTTCGGCGTGGGCGATCACGAAGCGGCCGGTCGGCTTCGGCTGCGCGAGCTTCGCCAGCTCGCTCCAGTGCACGCCTTCGAACCGGGCATCGAAGCGCGACCAGCGGGTGACGCAGTGGATGTCCTGCACGTTCGACTGCCGAGGCAGCTCGTTGAACTGATCCCACGACAGCTCGAGCTCCTGCTCCACGTCGCCGAAGACGCGGAAGGTCCACGTGCTCAGATCGTCGTAGCGAGGGACGTCGCCGGCGTGCAGCACGGGCCACTTTTC
Source organism: Thermoleophilia bacterium (assembly GCA_013362295.1). Lineage (GTDB taxonomy): Bacteria > Actinomycetota > Thermoleophilia > Gaiellales > Gaiellaceae > PALSA-600. The sequence continues at coordinate 12,061 of JABFWJ010000076.1, read as the reverse complement.
GGTCAAGTACTGGCCGGGCGGGAGGCGCGCCGGGTCGTAGCCCAGCTCGCGCACCTTCCTCTCCGCCTTCGACCGGAACACGCTGTCTAGTCTAGGGAGGCATGTCGACCGTTACGCCCGCCGCCGCCCGCCGTCCGCGCGCGTACGTGCGCGTGCAAGGGCCGGAGGCCGTCGACTACCTGAACCGCATGCTGTCGAACGACGTGCCGGAGGAAGGCTCGGCGGACGCGCTCCTGCTGACGGCGAAGGCGCGCGTGATAGCGCCGCTGCTCGTCTGGCGGCGGGGCGCGGACGACGTGCTGCTGCTCACCGAGCCGGAGCTCGGGGAGACCGTGCGCGCGCAGCTGACCCGGATGCGCTTCGCGGCCAAGTGCGACATCGCGGTCGAGGAGCACGTCTCGACCGTCGTGCTCGACGGCCGCGAGGGGATCCCGAACCGCGACTACGGGCGCGCGGCGGTGGAGGTGCTCGACGCGGACGTGCAGCCCACGCTGGACGGGGCGGAGCTCGAGCGCCTGCGGATCGAGGCGGGAACCCCGCTCTACGGGCGCGAGATCGACGAGCGCATCCTGCCCGCCGAGGCCGGTCTCGACGAGCGCGCGATCTCGTTCTCGAAGGGCTGCTACCCGGGCCAGGAGCCGGTCGCTCGGCAGCACTTCCGCGGCAAGGTGAACCGAAGGCTGCGCGTGCTCGAGATCGACGGCGACCCGCCGGACCCGGAGACGCCGGTCGTCCACGAGGGCAAGGAGGTGGGCCGCGTGACGAGCGCCGTGCCGGGCCTCGCGCTCGCCTACGTGCGCGTCGCCGTCCCCGACGACGCGGCGCTCGAGGTCGCCGGCCGGCCGGCTCGGCTCCGAGGCAGGGCGGCTACACTGACGCCTTCCCCGCGCCCGTAGCTCAGGGGATAGAGCACCGGCTTGCGGAGCCGGGGGTCGCACGTTCGAATCGTGCCGGGCGCATCTCGACGCACGCGCCGGAGGGGATGGACGGCCGGTGCTGAACAACGGGACGTGACGGACGTCCCCGACACGATCGACCTCGAGCGCCACCGTGACTTCGAGGGTCGGCGGTACCTCGTCTGGCCGCGCTGGCTCGGCCTCGGCCTGCTCGGGCTCTTCTGCCTGCTCGGGCTCGCCAATGTCTTCGGGCAGCGACCGTCGACGAGCGCGGCCTCGGCCCCGGCCGCCAGGCTGACTGTGCGTGCGCCGACGAAGCTGCGCGGCGGCCTGCTCTACAGCGCCCGCTTCCAGATCAGCGCGCGCCGGGAGCTCAAGAACGCGTTCCTCGTCCTCGACTCCGGCTGGGCCCAGGAGATGGCGATCAACACGATCGAGCCGAGCCCGCTCGGCGAGTCGAGCAGGAACGGGCGGCTCAGCTTCCAGCTCGGCCACATTCCGGCCGGCGGGTCCTACGTCCTCTTTATGCAGTTCCAGGTCAACCCGACCAACGTCGCGTGGCACCGCCCCCAGGGCGTGGAGCTCGACGACGGCGACACCAAGGTGCTGGCGATCGACCGCCGCGTCGACGTCTATCCGTGATTCATGGACATCGTCCTTCGCACAAGCGCGGTCTTCGTCGTCCTCCTCGTGCTGACGCGCTTGACCGGACGGCGTGAGCTGTCGTCGCTGCAGCCGTTCGACCTGATCCTGCTGATCGTGCTCGGCGACGCGGTCCAGCAAGGGCTCACCCAGGACGACTACTCGGTGACGGGCGCCTTTCTCGTGATCTTCACCTTCGCCGTCCTGCAGGTGTTCGTCTCGTGGCTCGGCTATCGCTTCCCGCGCGCACGGCCGGTGCTCGAGGGCGAGCCGATCGTGATCGTCGAGGACGGCCGGCTGATCGAGCGGAATCTGCGCCGCGAGCGGCTGACGCCCGACGAGGTCGCCGAGTCCGGCCGCGCGAACGGCATTTCCCACCTCTCCGAGATCAGGTGGGCGGTGCTGGAGACGAACGGGACGATCAGCTTCATCAAGAAGTCCGGCTGATGCCGGTCTATGTGACCGAGGAGCAGGTCGCGTTGGTGTTGACGCCCGCGGAGGCGCGGGCGGCCGTGCACGGCTCGTTCGAACGGCTCGCTCGCGGCGTCGTCGACAACCCGGCGCGCGTGCGTGCCGAGATCCCCGACGGCGTTTTTGCCGTCATGCCGTGTGTCGACCGGGAGCTCGGCTACGCAGGGCTGAAGACGTTCGTCTGGCTACCGGGCGGCACGCCGTTCCTGATCGTGTTGTTCTCGATCGAGCGAGCAGAGCTGGCCGCGGTGGTCGAGGCCGAGCTGCTCGGGCGCCTCCGCACGGCGGCCGCGTCCGCCGTCGTCGCGCAACTGCTCGCGCGTGACGGCGCCGCGACGCTCGGTGTCTACGGTTGCGGGAGGCAGGCGGCCGCCCATGTCGCCGCACTCCGGGACGCGCTGCCGGCGCTCGAGCGGGTTGTCGTCTCCTGCCCGAACGAGCGTCGTCTCTCCGCCTTCTGCGCGGAGCACGGCTGCGAGGCGGCCGCCGACGCGTGCGAGCCGGGCGCCTGCGACGTCGTCGTCACCGCGACGACGGCGAAGGATCCAGTGCTGCGCGGCGAGTGGCTGCGCGACGGCGCGCTCGTGCTCGCGATCGGGGCCAACGACCCGGCCTCGCGCGAGCTCGACAACGTCGTCTTCGAGCGGGCGACCTCCGTCTGCACGGACTCCCGGGAGCAGGCTCGGATCGAGGCGGGCGACCTGATCGGAGCCGTCGGGACCGGGGTGCTCGACTGGCTCGAGGTGCACGAACTGCAGGATGCGGTCGTGGGCGAGATCGAGCCGCGCGCCGCCGCGGACGACATCCTCGTCTTCAAGTCGAACGGCCTGGCGGCGTGGGATCTCGCCGTCGCCGCGCGCGTCGTCGGCGCGCTCTCCTAGATCCCGAGCCGGGCGTCCGTGATCAGGTCGTCGCCGAGCTCGTGGATGACCTCGGGCCGGTCGAGCAGCCGCTTCACCTGGTCCGGCGTCATCCGATTCGTCACGTAGTGGTCGTTGAGGATCTCTGCGAGCGGCCGCCCGCGATGGTGCTCGCGGATGACGTACTGCGCGATTCGCTCCTCTGTCTGCGAACGGGCAGAGAGGAACGAGAACGCGCCTCGGATCGCGTCGACGACTCCCACGCCCGCCCGAGTATAGTCGCCTCTGTGAAGGCTCCTGCAAGGGCCGGACGCTTCGCCGAGCGGATCGTGGAGGGACGCGACGACGGCGGCGGGCCCGAGCGGGTCGTGATCTGGATCGAGCGCCGGCCCGGCGCTGTCTGGGCGGTCGGCCGCATCGTCAACCCGCAGCACCGCCAGAGTGACTCGCCGCGCGAGGACGACTACCTGTGGCAAGGGTTCGAGCTCGACGACTGCCTCGAGGCCGCGAACGACGCGCTCGAGGACGACGCCGTCGTCTCGGAGGAGGTCGGCGCCCCGCAGACCGTGAAGCCGTTCCACCGCGAGGAGCTGCTCAAGCCGCTGGAGAAGTTCTTCTTCGGGCGCTGACGCCCGGGCGAAAATCTCAGAGCTCGAATCTGGTTCGGCTGCGCCGAATCAGGTTCGAAGGTACGAACCTGATTCGTTCTTTGAATCAGATTCGAGCCTTCACGCCTTCGCCGGCCACTCGAGGTTCGCGTCCGGAATCGGGTCGCCGTGCGGGTCGTGCGTCGGGAACCCCAGTGCCCGGTCGATGCGCGCTTCCAGCTCTTCCGAGATCACGTGCTCGAGCCGGTCGGCCTCCTCGTGGACGTCGTCGACACTTACCCCGAGCGTTCGCGCGAGGTAGAGCTCCAGCAGCCGGTGGTGGCGGATCACCTCGAGCGCGACGCGCTCGCCGGCGTCGGTGAGCCGGGCGCCGCGGTACGGCTCGTGCTCCAGCAGGTCGAGCGCGGCCAGCTTCTTGACCATCGCGGACGCGGACGCGGGTGAGACCGACTGATCCTTCGCGATCGCTCCGATCGTCACGCGTCCCTGCTCCGACTGCAGCTTGTACACCGCCTTCAGGTAGTCCTGGATCGAGTCGCTCAGCGGAGCCTTGGTCATACAGCGGAGGGTAACGTGCCGCCGTGCCCATTCAGGTCGGCCACAGCGCGGACCCCGACGATGCCTTCATGGTGTGGGCCTTCGCGGCCGGCGAGGTCGACACGCGCGGCCTCCAGATCGAGCCGATCGTCTCCGATATCCAATCGCTGAACGACTGGGCGCTCGAGGGGCGGCTCGAGGTGACCGCCCTCTCGGCCGGCGCATACCCCGCGGTCGCGGACCGCTATGCGCTCCTTCCGCACGGGGCCTCGTTCGGCGAAGGCTACGGCCCGATCGTCGTCGCAAGGCGCGAGCTGTCGCTCGACGAGCTGCGGGCGCTGGAGATCGTCACGCCTGGGCCGCTGACGACGGCGTCGCGCGTGCTGCGGCTCGCGCTCGGCGACGCGATCCGCACGCGTGACCTGCCCTTCGACGAGGTGCTCGACGAAGTGGTCTCGGGGCGCGCCGAGGCCGGGCTGCTGATCCACGAGGGCCAGCTCACCTACGCTGCCGCGGGCCTGCGCAAGATCCTCGACCTCGGCGAGTGGTGGCAGTCGCAGCACGACTTGCCGCTGCCGCTCGGGCTCGTCGCGATCCGCAAGGACGTCGAGCGGGCGGCCGACGTTTCGGCGGTGCTGCGCGAGGCGATCGACGCAGGTCTCGCGAACCGCGACGCCGCGATGGCGTACGCGCTGGGCTTCGGCCGCGGCATCGATTCCGACACCGCAGACGAGTTCGTCGCGATGTACGTGAACGACCTGACGCTCGACATGGGCGACCGGGGCCGCAGGGCGATCGAGGTGCTGCTCGGCCGCGAGGCCGAGTTCCTGTGAAAGCAGTATTCGTATGAAGGCAGTCGTGCTCTCCGCCGTGCGCACGCCGGTCGGGCGGTACGGCGGCGGGCTGGCCGAGACGAGAGCGGACGATCTCGCAGCGCTCGCGGTAGGGGCCGCCGTGGAGCGCGCCGGCGTTCCCGCCGAGCAGATCGAGGACGTCTGGCTCGGCTGCGCGAACCAGGCGGGCGAGGACAACCGCAACGTCGCGCGCATGGCGGTGCTGCTTGCAGGCCTGCCCGACTCGATCGCCGGCGTGACCGTCAACCGGCTCTGCGCATCGGGGCTCTCCGCGATCGTCGGCGCCGCGCACGCCGTGATCGCCGGCGACGGCGACCTCTTCGTCGCGGGCGGAGTCGAGTCGATGTCGCGCGCGCCGCTCGTGACGCCGAAGCCGGACAAGGCGTTTCCCCGCGGCGACCGCGTCATGTACGACACGACGCTGGGGTGGCGCTTCCCGAACCCGCGCATGGAGGCGCTCTTTCCGCTCGAGACGATGGGCGAGACCGGGGAGAACGTCGCCGAGCGCTGGCGGGTCTCGCGCGCCGATCAGGACGCGTTTGCCCTGCGCTCGCAGACGCGTTGGGCGGCGGCTGCCGAAGCGGGCCGGTTCGACGAGGAGCTCGTGCCGGTCGGAGACGTGACGCGCGACGAGCATCCGCGACCGGACACGTCGCCCGAGAAGCTCGCGACACTCGCGCCCGTGTTCCGCAAGGGCGGGACCGTGACCGCCGGGAACTCGTCCGGCCTGAACGACGGCGCCGCCGCGGTCGTGATCGCCTCGGAGGAGAAGGCACGCGAGCTCGGGATCGACCCGATCGGGAGCTTCGTCGGCTCGGCCGTCGCCGGCGTCGACCCGCGCGTCATGGGCATCGGGCCCGTTCCCGCGGTGCAGAAGGTTCTTCAGCGGACGGGCGTCTCGGTCGACGACCTCGTGCTGGTCGAGCTCAACGAGGCCTTTGCCTCGCAATCGCTCGCGGTGGTGCGCGAACTCGGGCTCGACGAGGAGAAGCTCAACGTCAACGGCGGCGCGATCGCGATCGGCCATCCGCTCGGCATGAGCGGCGCGCGCCTGACCTTGCTGCACGAGCTCCGCCGCCGCGGCGGCGGGTACGGTGTCGCCACGATGTGCGTCGGCGTCGGCCAGGGTCAGGCCGCCCTCTTCCACGTATGACCCCTGCAGAGCGGTATCTGCAGCTCGGCCTGCGGCTCGGGAAGCACGTCGACGGGCTCGTCGATGCGTACTACGGCCCGGCCGAGCTGCAGGAGCAGGTCGACGCGGAGCAGCCGGCGCCCGCGGACCAGCTCGCGGCGGACGCGGATGCGCTGCTCGCCGAGCTGCCGGACGGGTGGCTCGCCGACCAGGTCCGGGGCTGCGCGACGTATGCGCACGTCCTGGCCGGTGCCGAGATCTCGTACGCGGACGAGGTCGAGGGTTGCTACGGCGTGCGCCCGTCGCGCGTGAACGAGGACGTGTACCGCGAGGTGCACGCGGAGCTCGACGCCCTGTTGCCGGGAGACGGTTCGCTGTACGCGCGCCGGCAGGCGTGGCGCGACCAGCACCTGGTCGGCGGCGTGCTCGCGCTCCCGGTGCTGGAGGAGCTACTCCCGGTCCTCCGGGAATGCACGGCCGCGCTGCTCGAGCTGCCCGCCGGCGAGGAGCTGATCCTCGAGTCGGTCACGGACGAGCCGTGGTGGGCGTTCAACTACTACCTCGGCAACCTCTGCAGCCGGGTCGTCCTCAACGCCGACGTCCCGACCACGGGGCTCGACCTCGTCCACCTCGCCGGGCACGAGGTCTATCCCGGCCATCACACCGAGCACGCCGTGAAGGAGCAGCTGCTGATCCGCGAGCAGGGAAAGATCGAGGAGGCGATCCAGCTCGTGCCGACGCCGCAGGCGGTGCTCAGCGAGGGAATCGCCGAGACGGGCACCGACCTCATCCTCGACGACGCCGGCAAGGAGGAGGCGTACGCGATCCTGCGCAAGCACGGTCTCGACCTCGTCGACGCAGAGCTCGGGGAGCGGATCATCCGGGCGAGCGAGCCGCTGCGGACGGTCGGCCTCGACGCCGCGCTGATGATCCACGAGGACGGTGCGTCGGCCGAGGAGGCCCAGGCGTTCGTCGAGAAGTGGAACCTGGTGCCGCCCGACCAGGCGAGGCACAGCGTCAGGTTCGCCACCGACCCGACCTGGCGTGCCTACGTGATCACCTACTCGGCCGGCCGTGATCTGTGCCGTGCCTACGTCGCCGGCGACCCGGCCCGCTTCCGGACGCTCCTGACGGAGCACGTGCGCATCGGCGATCTGCTCGCCGCCGCCCGGTAGATTTCGGGCGTGGCCGTCGCGACGACCGAGTACGCGCTGTTCATCAACGGCGAGCCCGCCGAGCCAGCCTCCGGAGAGGTCCGCGAGCTGCGCGAGCCTGCGTCCGGCGATCCGCTTGCCCGCGCTGCGATGGGCGGCGAGGCCGACGTCGATCGCGCCGTCGACGCCGCGCGGGCGGCGCTCGCAGGCCCGTGGGGAAAGACCCCTGGGACGGAGCGCTCGCGCTTGCTGCACGCACTCGCCGACGCGATCGTCGCGAACCGGAAGGAGCTCGCCGAGCTCGAGTCGCGCAACGTCGGCAAGGCGATCTCCTCCGTCAAGGCGGAGATCGCCGGAGCGACCGAGCACTTCCGCTACTACGCCTCCGCGATCGCCTCGATCGCGGGCCGCTCGAACCCGATCGGGGGCTCGCTCCTCTTCTACTCGCAGAAGGAGCCGGTCGGCGTCGCCGGCCAGATCGTGCCGTGGAACTACCCGCTGCTGATGGCGACCTGGAAGCTCGCTCCGGCGCTGGCCGCCGGCTGCTCGGTCGTGCTCAAGCCCGATCCGCAGACGCCGCTGTCCGTCCTGCGCGTCGCCGAGCTGGCAGGCGAGGTGGGGTTCCCACCCGGCGTGATCAACGTCGTTCCCGGCGACGGGCCGACGATCGGCGCGTACCTCGTCAAGCATCCCGGCGTCGACAAGGTCGCCTTCACCGGCTCGACGAAGACCGGCGGCGAGATCATGCGGCTCTGCTCGGACCCGATCAAACGGCTGACGCTCGAGCTCGGCGGGAAGAGCCCGAACCTGGTCTTCGCCGACGCGAACCTCGCCGACGCGATCCCGTCGAGCGTGTGGGCGATCTACTACGCCGCCGGTCAGTCGTGCGAAGCGCGGTCGCGCCTGCTCGTCGAGCAGTCGATGTACGACGACGTGGTCGCGCAGGTGACCGACCTGTCGCAGAAGGTGAAGGTCGGAGATCCGCTCGACGCCGAGACGCAGATGGGCTCGCTCATCTCGACCGCGCACCGCGAGAAGGTGCACGGCTTCGTCGACAGCGCACGCGAGGAAGGCGCGGAGGTCACGACGGGCGGTTCGATCGGCGAGGGCGCCGGTGCGTTCTACCCCCCGACGGTGATCGCTCAGGCGGGCAACCGGATGCTCGCGGCGCAGGAGGAGATCTTCGGGCCGGTCGTCACGGTGATCCCGTTCGACGACGAAGCCGACGCGATCCGCATCGCGAACGACGTCAAGTACGGCCTGATGGCGACCGTGTGGACTGGCGATCCGGCGAAGGGCCACCGCATCGCGTCGAAGATCAAGTCCGGAACGGTCGGGATCAACATGCCGTACACAGCATTTCCCGGCATTCCGTTCGGCGGCTACAAGCAGTCCGGCTTCGGGCGCGAGCTCGCGCTCGAGACGCTCGACCTCTACCTCGAGACGAAGTCGGTCGTCACCTACACCGGCTCACGGCCGACGAACCCGTTCGGCCTCTGAGTTACCGCTGGGCCGTTCTCGCCGCGGGGACGTTCGCGCAGTCGACGTACTCGGCGATCTGGTTCGGGATCGCCGTGATGGCGCCGTTCCTGCGCGATCGAGATCACCTCTCGCTCGCGCAGACCGGCTTCCTCATCTCCAGCTCGCTCATCGGCTCGATCGTCAGCCTGATTCCGTGGGGGCTCGCGACCGACCGGATCGGCGAGCGTCTCGTGCTGTTCGTCGGCGTATTGCTGTGCGGCGTCGCGCTCGTCGCCGCGGGCTTTGCGCACGGTTTCTGGGCGCTGACGGTGCTTTTGATCTTGGCCGGCGGGATCGGTGCGAGCGTTCAGTCGGCGAGCGGCCGGGCGGTCCTACACTGGTTCCCGCCGGCGCAGCGCGGGCTGGCGCTTGCGCTTCGCCAGACGGCAGTCCCGCTCAGCGGCTTCGCGATCTCGGTCGTCCTGCCGCCGATCGTGCACGCGGGCGGCGTGCGCTGGGGTTTCATCACGCTGGGAGCGTCCTGCATCGCAAGTGCGATCCTCGGCGCGCTCGTCCTGCGCGAAGGCCCGCGTCCCGACGAAGCAGTCCAGACCGTGCTCGGGCCCGCGCCGATCCGCGACCCGCGGATCTGGCGGCTTTCGATCGGCAGCGCGCTCCTGATCGCGCCGCAGCTCTGCGTCGCCGGCTTCACCGTCCTCTACCTGCACGACCGGCGCGGGATGTCCGCGGGCGGCGCGGCGGCCGTGCTGGCGGTCATGCAGGCACTTGCGGTCGGCGGCCGGATCAGCGCCGGCCGCTGGTCGGACGTGCATGCGAGCAGGCTGGCGCCGCTGCGTGCGATCGCGCTCGCAGCCTTTGCCTTCGTCATCCTCCTGACGCTGGTGCTCGACGCGCCGCTCGCGTTGCTCATCCCCGTGCTTGTCGTCGCAGGCGTGCTGTCGATGAGCTGGAACAGCCTGTCGTTCGCCGCCGCAGTCGAGCTCGCGGGACACGGTCGCAGCGGCGCCGCGATCGGGCTCCAGCAGACGCTCTTGAACGGGCCGGGCGCCGCCTACCCCGGTCTGTTCGGGGTGCTCGTCGCGGTGTCGTCGTGGCGCGTCGGGTTCGCGGTGGTCGCGCTCTTCCCGCTCGCGGGCTGGCGGGTACTGAAAGCGTTGCCCGGTTGAACATCGTCGAAAGACTCGACGCGATCTATGCGATCGCACAGCACCGCGCGGGCTACTCCGCCGCGGAGGACGCCGCGCACGAGCTGGCCGCTCGGTGGATGCGCGAGGCGGGGCTCGGCGTCTCGCGCGACGAGGTCGGCAATCTCTTCGGCACGCGTGGCGACGCATGCGTGTGGGCCGGGTCGCATCTCGACAGCGTCCCGACCGCCGGGAGGTTCGACGGCGCGCTCGGCGTGGTCGCCGCGATCGAGGCGGCCGGACGGCTGCCCGACGCGCCGCTCGCGGTCGTGGCGTTCCGCGCGGAGGAGACCGGGCCGATGGGCAGCAGGAGGATCACGTCGGTTCCGGATGCCTACCTCGAGCTTCACATCGAGCAGGGCCCGGTGCTCGCCGGTCTCGGCGAGCCGCTCGGAGTCGTCACCGCGATCGCGGGGCAAGCGCGTGGGTTCCGGGTCTTCGAGGGCCGCGCCGATCATGCGGGCACGACGCCGATGGATGCGCGCGCGGACGCGCTCGTCGAGGCGGCGGCGTTCATCCTGCACGTGCGGGACTGCGCGCGCGAGGGAACGGTCGCGACCGTCGGCGCGATCGAGGTCGAGCCGAACGCGACGAACGTCGTGCCGCAGAGGGTGACGGTCGCGGTCGACGCGCGATCCGCCGACGCGAAGCTGCTCGATGCGCTGATCGACGACATCGGCTTCGAGGTGCAGTGGAAGTCCGATCCGGTCGCGATGGGCGACGCGTTCGCGGCCGTGCTCCCCGATGCGCCGAGGCTGATGTCGGGGGCGGGCCACGACGCGATGTTCGTCCCGAACAGCTCGATGCTCTTCGTCCGGTCGCTGAACGGCGGCATCAGCCACCACCCGGACGAGCTGTCGAGCGCGGAGGACATCGCGCTCGGAGTCGATGCGCTGACGGCCGCACTCGATAGGCTCGCGCGATGAGTGAGACCGGCGTAGGCTCGACGGAGCCGGCAAGCCAATCCCGCGAGCTGATGTCTTGGGCCGACCTCGGTACGGGCGTCCGAGAGCTCGCGCAGGCGGTCGCGGACGACGGCTGGCGGCCGGACATGATCCTCGGGATCGCACGCGGCGGATTGCTCGTGGCCGGGGCGCTCGGCTACGCGCTCGGCGTCAAGAACACCTTCACGATGAACGTCGAGTTCTACACCGGGGTCGACGAGCGCCTTCCGCTCCCGATGATCCTGCCGCCCGTCCCCGACCTCGTCGACTTCGGCGAGTTCAAGGTCTTGATCGCCGACGACGTGGCCGACACGGGCGCGACGCTCGAGCTGGTCAAGGATTTCTGCGCGGGCAAGGTTGCCGAAGTTCGTTGCGCAGTCCTGTACGAGAAGCCGCGCTCCTCCGTCCGCTGCGAGTACGTCTGGCGCCGCACCGATTGCTGGATCACGTTTCCGTGGAGCGCGGAAGACCCCGTCTTGCAGGCTCTTTCGGGGCGGGTCTAGGAGCCCGCCGAAACGTCGGCTAGATTCGTCTCTCCCCCCAGGCAATACGCGCGTCAGGAGAGGAGCAGATGAACAAGACGAAGCTCGCGCTCGCCGCGATCCTTGTCGTGATCGCGGCGACGGCCGCTGCATTGGCGGTCGGCACCGCGCCGGGCTCGGCGAAGTCGGGCGCAGCCTTCAAGGCCGCCTGGATCTACGTCGGGCCGCACAACGACGGCGGCTGGTCGCAGGCCCACGACCAGGGGCGGCTCGCAGTCCAGAAGGCGCTCGGGTCGAAGGTGCAGACGACCTACAAGGAGAACGTCCCGGAGGGCCCGCAGGTCTCCCAGGTGATCGAGAGCCTGATCCGTGACGGCAACAAGATCATCTTCGGCACGTCGTTCGGCTTCCAGCCGGCGATGGCCGCGGCCGCGAAGAAGCATCCGGACGTCAAGTTCGAGATGGCGACCGGCACGATCATCCAGAAGAACATGGCCGAGTACTACGGCGCGGGTGAGGACGCGATCTACCTCTCCGGCATCGCCGCAGGCGCCGCGACGAAGAGCGGCACGGTCGGCTACGTCGTGCCGTTCGCGATCCCCGAGGTGATCCGGCACACGAACGCGTTCGCGCTCGGCGTGCAGAAGTCGCACCCCGGCGCGAAGGTGAAGATCATCTGGACGAACTCGTGGTTCGCGCCGGACAAGGAGAAGAAGGCGGCCGAGAGCCTCCACTCCTCGGGTGCCGACGTGCTCGGCCAGAACGACGACAGCCCGTCGGCAGGCCAGTTCTCGGAGGCGAACGGCAACCCGAGG
>JABFWJ010000400.1 GCA_013362295.1 Thermoleophilia bacterium | reverse complement strand
GCGTGCGCGTGCAGCGCCCGGACGACGTTGTCGCGCGTCGCAAAGAACGTTGCGGCCCCCGCGGCATAGAGGAGGCCGCGCGCGCGCAGGTGCCCGGGCCGGTCGCGCTCCGCTGCGAGCAGGACGCCGCCGGCGACGACGGCGAGCGCGCCGAGCAGGAGCGGCGCGCGCACCGGCTCGCCCAGGAACACGATCGCGATCGCGACGGCAACGAGGGGCGCCGCCCCCGCGGCGACCGAGGTGCGTGACGCGCCGATCTCGCGGACTGCGAGCGTGAACAGGATCTGCGAACCGCCCGGTGCGAGCAGGCCGGTGAGGAGGAACGGCCACGCGTGCCGGAGGTCGTGCCGGACGGCGGCGGCGACGAGCGCCACGAGTGCGGCCGGGATCACCGTCGCGAGGGTGGCGCCGGCGGCGCCGGGGGCTCCTCGCAGCCCGAGGCGGAGCGCGACGGTCATCGCACCGAAGAGCGCAGCCGAGACCAGTGCGAGCACGACGACCATCAGCGTCGGCCGACGAGTCTGGCGAGGACGCCGGCTGCCGCGGGCTCGGCGATCACGATCCCGGCCATGATCACCGCGCACCCGAGCCAGGCGGTCGAGCCGAGCCGGTCACCGGCCAGCGTGAACCCGAAGAACGCGGTCCAGACGGGCTCGAGGGTGAACGCGAGCGCCGTCTGCGTCGCGCTCGCGTGACGCTGCGCCCACGTCTGTGCGAGGTACCCCAGCGCGCTCGCAAAAACGCCGGTGACGACGAGCGCGCCCCACACCGTCCACCCATGCGGAACGCGCAGCTCGCGGAGCGCGGCGGCAATCACGACGAGGCCGGCGAAACACGTCAGCATCTCGACGAGCGTGAAGGCGATCGCGTCGAAGCGCGGCGCGTAGCGCTCCATCAGGACGATCTGCAGCGAGTACACGGCGGCGCCCGCGAGCACGAGCAGGTCGCCGGCCACCGCGCCGCCGTGGATCCCCGACAGGAGCGCGAGCCCGATCGTGGCAAGCGAGACGCCGAGCCAGGCGTACGCGCCGACGCGCACGCGGAAGACCACAAGCGCCAGCAGCGGCGTGAGCACGACGTACATCCCCGTGATGAACCCGGTCGAGGAGACCGACGTCCGCTCGAGTCCCGCCGTCTGCAGTGCGTACCCGCCTCCGACCAGTGCCCCTGCGAGGATCCCGGCGAACCAGCCGGCGCGCCCGAGCCGCCGCAACCGGCCGGCCGCGGGCGCGAGCGTGAGGCTCGCGATCGCGAACCGGAGCGCGAGGAACGCGAAGAGCGGGTAGAGCGCGACGGCGTCCTTCACCTGGACGAACGTCACGCCCCAGACCGCGGTGACGACGATCAGGACGAGGAGCGCGCGCACCCGCGCGATTCAATCCGAAAGGCTCGGCCGGAATCTGATTCGGCGCGGCCGAACCAGATTCCAGCTTTTCCGGGGACCGCAGCGGGAGTTCGAAATGCTCGAATCCGATTCAAAGAACGAATCAGGTTCGGACACGCGGGCCGAACCCGGTCGTCCCCGGACCAGGCTCAGCCGTCGCTCAGCGCTTGAGGTCTTCGGCCTTCGCCTTCGCGGAGTCGATTGCCTCGTCGACGGCGCTCTCGGCCTTGCCGAGCGAGCTCTGGGCCTTGCCCTCAGCCTCCTTGCCCTTGTCGTCGGTCAGCTTCCCTTCGGCTTCCTTGACCTTGCCTTCGATGCGGTCGTCCATCTCGACTCCTCTCGTCACATGTTCTGCGAGCCCGCCCCACCGTCGTCCGGGCCGGTGCCGACCTCGTCGTCGGTGTCGTCGTCGTGGAGGGCGCTACCGATGGCGCCGTCTCCACCGCGGTCCTCGTCTTCGGGGATGACCTCGCTCATCGGTCGACGACTCCGCCGGTTTCTTCGCTGGATTCGCTCATGAGAGATACGGTTCCCGCATGGACGCTCTCGACACCTTGGGACGGCCGCTGCGCGACCTGCGCATCTCCGTGACGGATCGCTGCAACTTCCGGTGCGTGTACTGCATGCCGAAGGAGATCTACGGCCGCGACTACCGTTTTCTCGACCGGCGGGAGCTGCTCACGTTCGAGGAGCTGTCGCGGGTGGCGCGGACGTTCGTCGAGGCCGGCGTCGAGAAGATCCGGATCACGGGCGGAGAGCCGCTCGTGCGCCGTGACCTCGAGCGACTGATCGCTCAGCTCGCGGAGCTCGACGTCGACCTGACGCTGACCACGAACGGCTCGCTCCTGCCCCAGAAGGCGGCCGCACTCGCCGACGCGGGACTGCGTCGGATCACCGTGAGCCTCGACTCGCTCGACGACGCGATCTTTCGCGCGCTCAACGACGTCGACTTCCCGGTCGAGCGGGTGCTCGAGGGCATCGACGCGGCCTCGGCCGCCGGGCTGCCGGTGAAGGTCAACGCCGTGATCAAGCGCGGCGTCAACGACGACCAGGTCGTGCCGCTCGCCGCATTCTTCCGCGAACGCGGCCACACACTGCGCTTCATCGAGTACATGGACGTCGGTCACACGAACGGCTGGCGCCTCGACGACGTCGTGCCGGCCCGCGAGATCGTCGCGCTGCTCGACGAGGCCTTCGGCGTCGAACCGGTCCAGCCGTCCTACCGCGGCGAAGTCGCGCAGCGCTGGCGCTACCGCGACGGCGTCGGCGAGGCCGGCGTGATCGCGTCGGTCACCCAGCCGTTCTGCGGCGACTGCACCCGCGCCCGCCTCTCGGCGGAGGGGAAGCTCTTCACCTGCCTCTTCGCCGTGCGGGGACACGACCTGCGCGCGCTGATCCGGGGAGGCGCCTCGGACGAGGAGCTGGCGGCGACCGTGCGCACCGTCTGGGGCGCCCGGGCCGACCGCTACTCCGAGCTGCGTTCGGCCGCGACCGACGACCTGCCGAAGGTCGAGATGTCCTACATCGGCGGCTGACCCGCCGCTGGGCAGGCCCCGAATCTCGCTGAATATCCCCTGAAAGCCTGGTAAATCTCCTCCGGTGGGAGGATTGCGACCTCCGCCGCTCGGTCTAGAATCGCCGGAAGTGTCTGTCATGGTCGCAGCGGGGCGGCGCCATTTGCCGCGCGGTTGGTCCGATCTGGGCCGCCAGCTGGCGATCTGGTTCGGCTTTGCCATCCTCTACCAGCTCGCCCGTGGCCTCGCCGATCGCAACCCCGCGAAGGCGTTCGACAACGGCCAGGCGGTCTTCAACTTCGAGCTCCACGTCACCCATCGCCTCTACGAGCTGACCTTCCAGAACTTCGTCGACCAGCGGCACCTGCTCGCGACCGCCGTCTCCTGGACGTACTGGAACTCGGAGTTCACCGTCGTCGGCCTGGCGATCCTCTTTGTCTACGTACGCCGGCACGACGCCTTCATCGGCTTCCGCAACACGATCCTGCTCGCGAACCTGATCGGCCTCCTCGGCTACGTCTTCATGCCGACGGCGCCGCCGCGCCTGCTCGGCGTCGGGTTCGTCGACCAGCACCGCGACGGGCTCGTCAACTTCGCCGC
>JABFWJ010000275.1 GCA_013362295.1 Thermoleophilia bacterium | reverse complement strand
GTCGCCGAGCCACCCGCCGACGAACCCCGCAAGCGCGTAGCCCGCGCCGAGGCTTCCCGTGTACCACCCCATGATCGAGCCGGCGTTCGCGCCTGCCGGCCGGCGTTCGATCAGCGCGGCCATGTTCGCCGTGGTCGCCACGGCGAAGCCCGCACCGTCAAGTGCGATCAGCACCGTCAGGAGAAGCGGGTCCGAGGTGAGCGTCACGCCGGCGAACGCGAGCGACGACAGCGCGGTGCCGCCGGCGATCAGGAGCCATGCGCGATGAGAGCGGTACACGGCGCCGGCGGGAAGTCGCACGAACAGCGAGACGAGGCCGTAGGCGGACACGGCGCTCCCGATCACGACGGCCGAGATGTGCCGCTCGTGCATGTACGGTGGCGTCAGGAGCTGGAAGCTGCCTTCGCCGAGCGTCAGGATCGCCGAGGCTGCGTAGAGCGGGACGAGAGCCCGGCTGGCCGACACAGGTCTAATGGTACGACAATTGTGCTAGCCTCGGCGTTGTCGTCGACTATCTCGAGGAGGCCTTCGCAATGGGCAAGAGCGGTCGTGTGTTCCTGCGCGGAATGAGCTCGGAGCAGTACGGATTGAAGGAGTTCCGCGAGGCGCAGCTGGCCGCGCCGCGCGTGCGTAACGACGAGGTCGTCGTCGACGACGCGAAGGTCGGCCACTCCGGCGACTCGGCCGACTCGCGCACGTGGTGGCGGATCGGTCCCGGGGACGAGCCGTTCCTGACCCAGAACCTCCAGGTGCATTTCGTCGAGATCCCGCCCGGCAAGTCGAACCACGGCCACGGCCATCAGAACGAGGCGGTCTTCTACATCCTCCAGGGCAAGGGCTACGAGATCCACGACGACAAGAAGTACCCATGGGAAGCCGGCGATCTGGCAGTCGTGCACGTCGACTCGGTGCACCGCCACTTCAACGACGGCGACGAAACGGCGAAGGCGCTCGTGATCAAGGCGAAGTCGACGTGGATGTACTTCAACCTGATTCAGCAGGGCCGCAGCGGGCCGATCGACAGCGAGGACCAGTTCGGTCCGCGCGAGGACTGGACGCGGCTGTGGACGCCGGGCATCGAGGAGAAGTCGAAGGTCGTCAAGTCCTCCGACACCGTGTGGGAGACGACGCGCGACGGGCGCGTTCGCATCCTCTGCTCCAAGGACACGCCGAACGTGCGTGTCGTGAGCGTCGACATCTACGAGCAGGAGATCCCGCCGGGCTCGACGTCCGCGAAGCACCTGCACATGGCCGACGAGGTCGCGTACATCCTCTCGGGAACGGGCCAGAGCCTGCAGTGGGAGGTCGAGGCGGAGATCGCCGAGCGCTATTACGCGCGCGTCGCGAAGGAGCCGACGACGTGGGACTTCAAGGCGGACGACACGGTGTACGTGCCGCAGAACCACGTCCACCAGTACGTGAACACGGGCGACGAGCCGCTCCGGATCCTGGTCGCGCAGAACCGCCTGATCAAGTACCTCGGCTACGACACCGTCGTGTACTTCGAAGACGCGCCGGAATTCGCGGCCGCGAGCGGCGAGACGGTCGGCGCCACGGCGTGAACCGAAGAGCTGGAATCTGGTTCGGCTGCGCCGAATCAGATTCCGCTGAGTGAGCACCGAACCTGATTCGCCGCAGGCGAACGTCGTGTACTTCGAAGACGCGCCGGAATTCGCGGACGCGAGCGGCGAAACGGTCGGCGCCACGGCGTGAACCGAAGAGCTGGAATCTGGTTCGGCTGCGCCGAATCAGATTCCGCTGAGTGAGCACCGAACCTGATTCGCCGCAGGCGAACCAGCTTCGAGCAGTTGGGTTTTCAGCCGCTCTGGGCCGCGCTCAGACGCGGGGCCCCGCGGCGCGGATCGCCTCGTCGACGTCGGCGAAGCGCTTCGCGAAGTTGTCGGCGAACATCCGCGCGAGCTCGCGCGCCTTCCGGTCGTACTGGTCCGGATCGCGCCACGTCGAGCGGGGGTCGAGGAGCCGCGGGTCGACGCCGGGAACCGACGTGGGCACCGCGAGCCCGAACACCTCGTCGGTCCGGAAGTCGGCGTGTTGGAGCGCGCCGGAGAGCGCGGCGCTCAGCATCGTGCGCGTCGCCTGGATCGGCATGCGCTCGCCCTCGCCGAACGCACCGCCCGTCCAGCCCGTGTTCAGGAGCCAGACCGTCGCACCATGACGGGCGAGCTTCGACTCGAGCATCCGCGCGTACACGGTCGGGTGCTGCGGCAGGAACGGCTGGCCGAAGCAGGTCGAGAACGTCGGCTGCGGCTCGGTCACCCCGATCTCCGTGCCCGCGAGCTTGGCAGTGAAGCCCGAGAGGAAGAGGTAGAGCGCCTGCGCGTTCGAGAGCTTCGCGATCGGCGGCAGGATGCCGAAGGCATCGGCGGTGAGGAAGATCACGGCGCTCGGGTGGCCCGCCATCTTCGACGGGAGCGCGTTTGCGATCTGCTCGAGCTTGTACGCGGCCCGGGTGTTCTCGGTCTTCGAGTCGTCGTCGAGGTCGAGGATCCCCTGCTCGTCGATTGCGACGTTCTCGAGGATCGTCCCGAAGGTGTGCGTCGTCTTGTAGATCTCCGGCTCGGCGACCGGTGAGAGCCTGATCACCTTCGCGTAGCAGCCGCCCTCGATGTTGAAGACGCCGCTGTCGCCCCAGCCGTGCTCGTCGTCGCCGATCAGCTTGCGCTCGGGATCGGCGGAGAGCGTCGTCTTTCCCGTCCCCGACAGGCCGAAGAAGACCGCCACCGTTCCGTCGTCGCCGACGTTCGCCGAGCAATGCATCGGGAACACGCCTTCGAGCGGCAGGCGGTCGTTCATCACGGTGAAGATCGACTTCTTGATCTCGCCCGCGTAGAACGTCCCGCCGACCAGGAGCTCGGTGCGGCCGGGATGCAGCACGACGAAGGTGCCGGTGCGCGTGCCGTCCTCGGCCGGGTCGGCCTCGAGATCGGGCGCATGCAGGACGAGCGCCTGCGGCACGAAGTCCTCGGCCTCTCCGGGCGCGAGGTCGATGAACATCGTCTTCGCGAAGAGCGCGTGGTACGGGTGCGCGGTGATGACGCGCACGCCGATCCGGTGCGCGGGATCCGCGCCGGCCCAGGCATCGACCACGTACAGCACGTCGGCGAGGCCGAGGGTCGACGCGACCTTCTCGCGGAGGCCGGAGAACTGGTCCTCGGAGAGCGGCCGGTTGACCTCGCCCCACCAGATGCGGTCGCGCGAGCTCTCCTCCTCGACCAGGAACTTGTCCCTGGGCGAGCGGCCCGTGAACTTGCCGGTGTCGACCGCGAGCGGGCCGCCCTCCGCAAGCTTCCCGTCCCTCCGTTCGAGTGCGTGCGTGTAGAGCAGCGCGGTCGTCGGGTTTCGGTAGACGGGCCCGGACGCGTCGATCCCGTACTCGGAGAGATCGACGTGCCCTGGACGCTCGGTCGTGGTCATCCGGAGGGCCTCCTTGAGCGTCTCGGCAAGGTCGGTCATTGGCGAAATGGGTCGCGGCGCCCGCGGGCGC